>JAUPLE010000954.1 GCA_030837085.1 Acidobacteriota bacterium
CCTGGCTGTTAGATCCTACAAGAGCAATATGGTCAGGCGTCATCGACGCCTGATCCGCGAATAAATCATGTAAGTATTTGCTAACGGGGTAATCGGCATCGGAATCGTTGAATTCCACCAGCGCCTGTCTTTTTTCCTCTTCCGTCATTATATCTATGTCTGCCAGGAACGGGATGGAGTCTTGTTTTGCTGCAATTTCCCCGATAATATTGAGAAAGTGACGGGCCAGGCCCCGGGTGGTTTCGATGTTGAATAGACCGGTGCAATATTCTAATTTAAAATGGATTTCCCCGGCGCTTTCAAAGGCATCGATGGTGAGATCGAACTGGGAGATTTTATTTTCAAATTCATATGGAGAGAATACCACGTCTTCGGTTCGTTCCAGTTTTACCAGGTCGGCTTGCGATTGCTCCGCATTCTGCATGACAAAGCAGACATCAAACAATGGGTTCCGGGAAGGGTCCCGTTCCACGTCCAGTTTAGCCACCAATTCTTCAAATTGGACATCCTGGTTTTCAAAAGCATTAAGGCTATTTTCTTTCACTTCTTTTAAGAATCCCGGGAAAGTTTTATCGCCGTGGGGGTAGTTGCGCATGGCCAGGGTATTGACAAACATCCCGATAATCCGCTGCAAGTCTGCATGACGTCGTCCGGCGATTACCCCGCCGACAATGATGTCGTCCTGGCCGGTATATTTATATAAAAGTGCATTAAAGGCAGCCAGCAAATTCATATAAAGCGTGGTCCCATTGGCAAGGCCCAATTGTTTCAACCGCGAGGTATTTTCACTGTCCAGGGTAAATACAAAACTATCCCCCGCGAAACTAAAAGAGACGGGTCTTGGATAATCGGTGGGCAGGGTTAGCCTGGGAATGTCGCCACGAAAAAGGTTAATCCAGTAGTCTTCCTGGGCTTTAATCCGGCCGTTTTCAAACAGGTTATTTTGCCAGTGGGAGAAATCTTTATATTGAATTTTCAACGGTTGTAGGTTTTCCCCGGCGTATAAGCCGATGAAATCATCGATTAAAACTCCGCTTGAAGTGCCGTCCCCGATGATATGGTGCATATCGTACAGCAGCAGGAGACGGTCTTGGGCCAGGCTAACCAGGCAAACCCGCAGCAGCGGCGCCCGGGACAAATCAAAAGACCGAACGAAATGAGATATATAATCTTTTTCATCGGGGTAATCCGTGTAATCCGTGGACGAGTTTTTATATTCGATTTCAAATTCCACTTCATCATGGATTCTCTGCGCCGGTTCGTTTTTGATTAAATGAAAGGAGGTTCTCAACGCTTCATGCCGTTTGATTACATCTTTAATTGCATGTTCAAACCGCGGTATATCGATTTTTCCTTTTACGTTAAGGACGGCGGGAGTGTTGTAACTGGCGCCGATATTTTCGACGTGGGCCAGGAAAAAGAGGCGTTTCTGGGCGGATGATAGGGGATAATATTGCCGTTTTTCCACCGGTTTTATTTCTTCAAAAATGCTCTTTTGGGTATTTTTAATAAAGCGGGCCATCCCCTGCACGGTGGGCTCGCTGAAGATATTACCGAGGGGAAATTCGACATCGAATTCCTTACGAATACGTGATACCAGCGTCATTGCCCTGAGAGAATGCCCCCCCGATTCGAAAAAATTATCATCGATTCCTATGGATGTTTGCAGTTGAGATACATGCAATGGGTCTTTGCCTAAAATTTCAGACCACAGTAAAACCAATTTTTCTTCAATTCCATCCCTGGGCGCAATATAACTGTCGCCGGCTTTCAATCCCGGTTCGGGTAATGCTTTCCGGTCGATTTTCCCATTGGCGGTCAAAGGGAATTTCTCAAGCTGTACAAAATAGGATGGGATCATATAATCCGGTAATTTTTTCACCAGGGTTTCCCGCAATTCCGGGATTCGTAATTCTTTATCGGAGACAAAATACGCGCATAAATATTTATCTCCTTTTTCTCCTGCCAGGACTGTCGCCACTGCTTCTTTTATATTAGTATTATTGGTCAACTGTGCTTCGATTTCCCCTAACTCGATCCGAAAGCCCCTGACCTTAACCTGGTAATCCATCCGGCCCAGGAACTCAACGATATAGGCCCCCCGCGCCGCGGGGTCAGGCAGCCATCGGGCCAGGTCGCCGGTTTTGTAATTAATATAGGTCTTATAGAACCTATATGACCTATAAAACTTGTCTGACGTTAATACCGGGTTGTTTAAATAGCCCCGGGCAATGCCGCCGCCGGCGACACACAACTCGCCGGGTATACCCACAGGCTGCAAGCAATTATTTCTATCTAATATATAGACCTGATTATTAGCAATCGGTTTCCCGATGGGGATATTACTGGATTCTTCCGTTACCCAAAAACTGGTGGTCACCACCGTGTTTTCCGTGGGACCATAATTATTATACAATCGATAATTCTTCTTTATATAATTTTTTAATTTGTCTCCCCCTGTAAGCAATACCCGCAGCGACTTGTTGTTCAATTCCATAAATTGTTCGCAAACCTGGGTGGGTAAAAAAACAATAGTAATGCCGTTTTTTTCATAATAACGGTTCAATCCTTCGATATCCAGTATAATTTCTCCCGGGACAATGTATAGGGATGCGCCGGCTGCCAGGTAAGGAAAAATTTCCCATACCGATGCATCGAATCCGAAACCCGCATACTTTGTCGCGCGATCCCGCCAGCTGACGGAATAAAAAGAGTTATGCCAGTGGCACAAATTGACCAGGGAACGATGTTCTACCATGACTCCCTTCGCGTTCCCGGTCGAGCCGGAAGTGTAGATAATATAAGCGAGCTGATTTGAATGATGATTCATGAATGATGAATGATGCAGAGGCGCCCGCGGCGCACTCACTAAAAAGTCGTGATTGATAATTATTTCCGCGCCGCTATCTTTCAACATATAATCGATGCGCTCTTGTGGGTACTCTGGGTCAATGGGTAAATACGCGCCGCCGGATTTTAATATGCCCATTATGCCGACAATCATTTCTACTGAACGGCCCATCGTAATAGCCACAATATTGTCCGGTAGGACGCCTTTTTCGATTAATAACCCGGCCACACTAGCGGATTGCTCGTTTAATTGGCGGTAGGTAATGGTGATTTGTCTGACCGGTCTGACACGTCCGACCTGTCCGACATCTCCGACAAGTCCGACATGGTCAGGCGTCTCCGCCGCCTGTTCTTCAAATAATCGGTGGACGGTTGTATTTCCCGGATACCCTGTCTCTGTATTATTAAAATCGACTAATATCCGCTTTTTTTCTTCTTCCGTTATGATTTCAAAAGCGGAAATTCTCTTTTGACTGTTTGCACCCACTCCCTGGATGATATTGATAAAATAAGCCGCAAATCGTTCGACGGTTTCCCGTTTAAATAA
>JAUPLE010000955.1 GCA_030837085.1 Acidobacteriota bacterium
ATAAGCAATGGGCAGGAATAGATAATCCATTAGCCAGCCGGACAGGGACATATGCCAGCGTTTCCAGAACTCGCCGATGGATTTGGAGAAATAAGGCCGGTTGAAATTTTCCATCATGTCAAAACCCAGCACTTTACCTGCGCCCCGGGCGATGTCGGTATACCCGGAAAAATCGCAGTAGACCTGGAAAGAAAAATAGACGGTGGCGGCTACGAGGCTCAGACCTTCATAGTGAGTGGGGTTACCGTATACTTTATTGACAAAAGCGGCCAGCCTATCGGCGATAACTAATTTCTTAAAAAAGCCCCAGGCCATTAATTTCAGACCGTCGGTGACCCGTTGGTAATCGAAACCGGTCTCTTTACGAAATTGAGAAATGAGCGCCCCGGCGCGATCGATGGGCCCGGCCATAATCCCTGGGAAAAAGGAAACATACAACGCAAATAAAGGTAATTGTTTTTCCGGTTCGTGGGTTTCCCGGTAGACATCGATCAGGTAGCTGATTTTCTTAAAGGTATAATAAGAAATGCCCACGGGTACGAGTATTTCGAGACCTTTTGCTTCCGCGAAAATATTAAGGGGTTTCAAAATTGCGGTAATGGACTGGCTGAAAAAGTCCAGGTATTTGAGGCTGGCCAGGAGTCCGATGTTATGGATGAGGCCGAGGATCAGGAGTCTTTTTTTCCCCGTGGGTGTGGGGCAGGTGTGGATGCGCAGACCCAGGAAATAATCGATCAGCGTCGAGGCCGCCAGGATAATCACGTATTCCGGTTTAAAGCACATATAAAAGTAGTAACCGGCAGCCAGCAGGAATAATTGGCGGAAGCGGAAAGGTAGGCTAAAATATATGCCCACCACCACGGGAAAAAATATTAAGAACTGGAATGAATTAAAAGCCATAATACTCAGACACTCACACGCCGACCATGATAATGGTTTTATCGTTATAAACCGTTTCCTGCCAATACAGTTTTTCTTCCCATTCGATATCCGCGGGATCGAAAATGACCAGCCAGCCTTTTTTTAATCCCAGGCGGTCCAGGTAGCGGTCCAATTGTTCCTTACCGTCTTCTATGGTGAAGCGGTCCCGTTTGATTTTCAGTTCCAGGGCAAATTCCTCTTGCCGGAATTTTATTAATATATCGAGGCGTCCGTTTCCCGCCGCCATTTCGCGGACAATCTCCCCACCGGAATTAATAATTCGATGCAAGAAGGCCATTAATAATAAATGGTGGGCTGATTCTATATACTCATACCGGCCGAGCCAGGCGCCGCTGTTCCTGCGATAAAATTTCTGGAACTCTTTCAAAAGCTTTTCCATATTCAACGTACCGTCGGCGTTGATAAACCAGGGGGGTTGTATCTCCTCCGGGATGGATTCTTGTATAGGAGAAGCCATAATACGGGTGATAATTTCCGTATAAATAGGGTTGGCAAATTTCAATGGCGAAGTTGATGAAACAAGTCCCAAATCCCTGACATAGGCGATATCGTCGTCGAAGACATCGTTGGGCAGGTTATCGCCGTTAATAATGGCCTGGATAATCTTTTTAACGCGGTCTTCTCTTAATTTATCCGCCAGGCTGTCCAGGTGGGTATCGCGCCGTGCGATCAACTCCTGGCGGGCCTGCCGTACAGTGTCCATGGTAATAGGTAGGGCATAATTCTCCTTAAGTATCCAGGTCACTACCTGGCGGGCCAGGGCATTGGTAAGCCAGGGTTGACCGTTCCCCAGGCGGTAAATTTCTTCTTTTACCTCCGGGGGAAACACCTGCCCGGTTTCCTGGCCGTGCTGGTCCAGGAGTTCGAAAGTCTCTTCTTTACTGAAATTTTTTAGAACCAGCGAATCGGATTTGATATTAAAAGGAGAGGCAGTGCCCAATGAGCGCCGGCCCTGGGTTACTTGGGCTTTATATTCCCGTACATCGCGGACCCCTACCAATACCACCGAAGAAGGGAAACTCCCGGGCCTGGATTGATAGCCGTCGCGGAATTGCCGCAGCGCCGAAATCAAAACGTCGTCCAATAGCGCATCGATTTCATCGATTAATAGGACGATCGGTCTTTCCTGGCTTCTGGACCACGTTTTCAGGTACTGTTTTAAATCCAGGTATGTTTTCCCCACGGGATTTTCCGGTCTGTAGTTTTCGGGCAATTGTATTTCAGCGGCGCTGTAAATACTGTCGATAAAGATTTCATTAGCCTTTTCCACGGGAATGCTAGCCACGCCGGCCCGCTCCACTGAAGCCACTAACGCGATGTATTTCCCTTCCCCGTTGAGTTCACGGGTTAAGGCGTGCAAATAAGTGGTTTTACCGGTTTGCCGGGGGGCGTGCAGGGTAAAATAAAGCTCTTGATTAATTAGTTCTTTAACCTGGGTTAACCGTTTTAACGGGTTCACCATGTAATGTTTTCCCGGGAAACACAATCCCGCGGTATTGAAACGTTTCGGCATCCGCTGCTCCTTTGTCTCTTTTTTTATCGACGTGTTTATTTTAACAGGATTTTAAAGGAAACGCAACTCAAAAACAAGCAAAATAGCCCATGGAAGACACAGAAGACACGGAGTAAAAAACAGAAGGTGAGAAGTTAGGAAGTTGAGAAGGTAAGAAAAAATCTTTTCATGTATTTCGCGTGTTTCGGGGGCTATTTTTTCATGTTTTTTACATTACTTAAGTCTTTGGCGCCCGCGATAAGGAAATCTTACCTTTCAACCAGGCCCGGTTGGTTTTTAAAAGGAATAACCTCCTGTAGGATAGGAAATCCTTGTTCAAAATAAATGAAACCTACCTTGTTAATAGCTCAGGGCATCTTTTTAATAATTCCGCTTACCGTGGCATAGGAAATCCTTATTCAAAATATGGAAAACCTACCCTTTTAATACCCCAACCTATTTTTTTAATAGCAATGCCAAACATGGAGAAAGAAATCCTTGTCCAGGACAAAGAAAACCTACTTTTTTAATATCGCTGCGCATCTTTTCTATTACCCAGCTTTCCATGAAATAGAAAATTCTTATTCAAAACATGGGAAACCTACCTCGTTAATAGCACAGGGTATCTTTTTAGTAATTCCGCTTACCGTGGCATGGGAAATCCTTGCCCAAACAAGGAGAACCTGCCATTTAGATTCCACAGTTTATCTTTTTAATAACCCAGCCTCCCCTAAGATAAGAAATCCTTGTCAGGACAAGGAAAACCTACCTTTTTGATAGCGCAACCTATCTTTTTAAAAGGAAAAAGAAATCCCAGACAAAATTTTCCTCCTTCAGCGAGTCAGATTCCTCCTTGATAATTGTTAATTGTAAATTGTTAATTATTAATTGTTAATTGAAGGGAAGCCCAAAGGCCCTGGCCAATAAATGGGCAGACACTTGGGGGTGTTTCTTTGTGTCTTGGTGCCTTGGTGGCTATTTTCAAGGGAATATAGGGGACACACGAGAAAAATCCCCTCGTTCCCAATTTTATTTTGGAAAAAAGTGAAAAAAGTTGTAAAATCCACTATTTTATAGTAATATGGCAAAATGGGTAATAAACACGAATAAGGACCAAGGGGTCCATGGAGGTAATAGAATGAGTACGCTGTTTTTCGTTGTGGCGATCTTAAGCGCACTCTGGGGCGTGTATAACTTCATACAGATCGCGGCCGCGTTGGAGAAGCGCGGAATTCACGTTAACATGTTTCTAGCTCGAATCTTCTTCTTCCGCTACTTGAATCAATATAAGAGCATCACGATGAAAGAGACTGGCAAGGTCGGGCACTTCTACTACGCATATATCGTCGCGATGAATGTCGCACTGGTGTGTGTGCTGATCGGCTTGATACTGCGGGCGAGGTAGATTCTGGCCTTTTATGGAAATCGCCTACCTCTGCTTGCACCTGACGAGCGCTCTTGACACACTTGACACGCCGCTTGCAGGGGTAAGCGACGCGCCAAACCGCTGTACCGAAGCCGATTGGGGGGGGAAATATTTGAATGTCCCCTAATCCTTATAAAATTCCGCCACCAAGGCGCCAAGGCACCAAGACACCAAGTTTTTTTCTTCGCAGCTCACTGTCCGGCGAAAAAGGATTTATGACGGCCATTTTCATATTCACCGTTAACAATTATCCTTTTCCCGCTTCCTTAACCTGGAATCGGGCGAATCGGGCAGACACGGAGGCCTGCCCCTACAGAAAGGGAAATGATTTTTTGCTGGCCTGTCCCCTCTTTTTCTCTCTTTTTCTTATCCATTAACAATTATCCCTTTTTGTTCATTCTTAATCGGAAATAGGGCAGACACGTGAAAGCGGAAAAAAACGCCATAATACGAAATTGCACTTTTGCCTTGAATCAAAAGTGCATTTATGATATATAATATCTTTATGGTTTACCATGAAATGAAAATTTTCTTTAAGGATGAATGATGCTGGAAAAAGCTCAGCGAATGGTGTTTACCGATAGAATGCAGAAGGCGGTATTTGATCTGCATCGCAAGTACCGGAGAGCTGAGATCATTTCACGAACCTTTTCCAGTAGAAAAAAGGGGTGGGATATTAAAAAAAAATCCATGCTCATCGAATCTCTGCTGCTCAATATCCCTATCCCCATGATTTACATGGTCGAACGGGCGGACGGTAAAATAGAGATCGTAGACGGGCAGCAGCGATTGGATGCAGTTTTTGATTTTTTGGACAATCTCTTTCCACTTACGGGACTGGAACTACTAAAAGAACTGGAGGGGAAAAAATTCATGGACTTAGAGGCCGTTGATTCGGCATTGCAGCGCAAACTGGAAGAATTCCC
>JAUPLE010000956.1 GCA_030837085.1 Acidobacteriota bacterium
AACCCCAAAGTCGCCGGGTCATGGCGTTTGGCGGATCGTTACGCTTACAGCGCCGATGATTATCTTTTTGAAATCCCCGCCGCCTGGGCCGCGGCTTATACGCCGGGGAAACGTTTAGCCACCGGCAGGTTCCGCGACGGGGGTTGGTCCGGCCAGGGGCCTTCGCTGCTGGCCATCGGGCCATGGAACCAGGGCAATCCGCCAACCACAGGAACCGAACTGGAAAATACGGCCTTACTTCTTTATACTTCAACCCTTGATTTCGGGGTAGGTAATTATACGATGAATGATTATCATCATTCGGATGAATGGTCCGGAGGCGCATGGTTAACTGCGGGCGATAAATCCGCGGCTATTTTTGTGGGCACCAAAGGAACCGGCAACTGCTGGTATGGTTTTGCCAACGGCGTGATCTGGCCTGAAGAACCGCCTTACCCAGAGATTCCCCCGCCGCCTAACGATGTACGGGGCTGGTGGTCTACCGGTTTCAAAGGACAGTTTATATTTTACGATACCGATGACCTGGCAGCGGTGGCCGCCGGGACTAAAGAACCCTGGGAACCGCAGCCCTATGCTGCCCTGGATATCGATCAATATCTCTTCAACGTGACATCTTCCCAGCAAAAGACGCACCTGGGCGCGGCGGCCTTTGACCGCGCGCGGGGCTATCTGTATGTCATGGAATACAGGGCTGACGGCGATAAATGCCTGGCCCACGTATGGAAAATCAAAAATCTTGTCGCTGCTCCTCCTTTCGGTGAATTTGACACCCCCCGGGATGGGGCCACGGTAAGCAGCAGTATCGCGGTTACCGGTTGGGCGTTGGATGATAGCGGCGTCGAAAGCGTTAAAATATACCGGCAGCAGGACAGCGCTTCCGTATATATTGGCGACGCGGTTTTTATCGAAGGAGCCAGACCGGACATAGAACAAGCTTACCCCGAATACCCGTTTAATTATAAAGCCGGTTGGGGCTACATGCTGCTTACGAATTTCCTGCCGGGTAACGGCAACGGGACCTTTACCATTTATGCCGAAGCCACTGATTTCGAAGGGAACCGGGTGGTATTGGGAAACAAAACCATTACCTGCGATAATGCCCATGCGAAGAAACCTTTCGGCGCCATTGAAACGCCGGCGCAAGGGGGCAAAGCTTCGGGAAAGAAATACCTCAATTGGGGTTGGGCATTGACGCCGTCGCCCAATCAAATCCTCACGGATGGTTCCACGATCGATATTTATGTGGATAATAAGTTTGTCGGGCGCCCGGTTTACAATAATTACCGGGCGGATATTGCCGCATTGTTTCCCGGTTATGCCAACAGCAATGGGGCGGTAGGGTATTATTACCTGGACACCACCTTATATAAAAATGGCGTGCATACCATCCATTGGATTGTCAAGGACAATGCCGGGAACACCGACGGCGTCGGCAGCCGCTATTTTATCATTCAAAATTAGGATTGAATTTAAAAATAACCACAAAGGCCCAAAGGCACAAAGATACACCAAGTTTCAGCACCTTTTCCCCTCATCATAAAAAAATTTTTTTTCTCAATGCAAACAAATGACAAACAAACACGAATGTGCTATAATTTTTCCTGTGAAATCCAGGGAGGTTTGGTATTTTTATTTTCTCCTTGAAATATACCGGGATTTCGCATAAAATAGGAAGTTAGATGTTCGATACTTAAATGAAAGAACTTGAATTAAAAGGGATTGAAAATCAGTCAAGGACAGAAATGACAGACAGTTATATTTACGATGAAGATAGTATAAAAACCCTGGAATGGAAAGAACATATCCGCAAACGGCCGGGAATGTACATCGGCAAGTTGGGCGACGGTTCTTCACGTGATGACGGCATCTATATCCTTCTGAAAGAAGTCTTTGATAACGCCATCGACGAATACATGATGGGATTCGGCAAGAAAATCGACGTCACGGTCACGGATCAACGGGTCCGGGTCAGAGACTATGGCCGCGGCGTGCCCCTGGGAAAAGTAGTGGACGTCGCTTCAAAAATGAATACCGGCGCCAAATACGATTCCAAAGTCTTTAAAAAATGCGTGGGTTTAAACGGCATCGGCATTAAAGCCGTGAACGCCCTGGCCACGGAATTCATTATCCGCGCTTTCCGCGAAGGCAACGTGAAAGCCGCGGAATTTACCCGGGGCGAACTGGTCAAAGACCCACCCATCCGCAAATCCGAAGAACCCGACGGCACCGAAGTAATCTTTGTCCCGGACCGCGATTTGTTCGGGCATTTCCATTTCATCTCCGAATACATCGAAACCCAGATGCAGAATTATGTGTACCTGAATTCCGGTTTAAGTATTATTTTTAACGGTCAGCGTTTTTTTTCGAAGAACGGCCTGCTGGATTTACTGGAAGCCAACATGAGTGAGCCGGGGCTGTATCCCATTATCCACCTGAAAGGCAATGATATCGAAGCGGCCATTACCCACGGCGCCCAATACGGCGAAGAGTATTACTCCTTTGTCAATGGCCAGTATACTACCCAGGGCGGCACCCATTTGCAGGCATTTAAAGAAGGACTGGTCAAAACCATCCGCGAATTTTATAAAAAAGATTTTGATGTGGCCGATATCCGCGCCTCCATCATCGGCGCCATTAGCGTGAAAGTAGAGGAACCGGTGTTCGAATCCCAGACCAAAACAAAATTAGGTTCCAGGGATATGGAACCGGACGGCATCTCTGTCCGCAACTTTATCCTGGATTTTCTCAAAACCGAACTGGACAATTACCTGCATAAAAATTCGGAAACCGCCGACACCCTACTGAAAAAAATCCTGGAATCGGAAAAAGAACGCAAAACCATGGCCGGCGTCCAGAAGATCGCCAGGGAACGCGCCAAGAAAGCAAACCTGCACAACAGGAAACTACGCGACTGCCGGGTCCATTATAACACCAACCACGAGCAGCGCCTGGAATCCACCATATTCATTACCGAAGGCGATTCTGCCAGCGGTTCCATTACCAAAGCCAGGGACGTCAACACCCAGGCTGTTTTCAGTCTCAAAGGAAAACCCTTAAACACCTATGGCCTCAACAAAAAAGTAGTCTACGAGAACGAAGAATTCAACCTGCTGCAGGCCGCCCTGGATATCGAAGACGGCCTGGAAAACCTGCGTTTCAATAACATCGTCATTGCCACCGACGCCGACGTGGACGGTATGCATATCCGCCTGCTCATGATTACCTTCTTCCTCAAATTCTTCCCGGAAATAATCAAGAATCGCCACCTTTATATCCTCCAAACCCCGCTTTTCCGGGTAAGAAATAAAAAAGAGACTTTTTATTGCTATTCCGAGGAAGAAAGAGAATCCGCCGTCAAAGCCTGCGGTAAAAACCCAGAAATCACCCGGTTCAAAGGCCTGGGCGAAATATCGCCGGATGAATTCAAACGCTTTATCGGCAAGGATATCCGCCTCGAACCCGTGACACTGCGGCGCGAAGATTCGGTCCCGGAGATGCTGGATTTCTACATGGGCAAAAACACACCCGAACGCCAGGGTTTTATTATTGATAACCTCAAAGTCGAAGAAGACCGGGTGGATGAGACGCTGGAAAAACTTTTAGAACATAATGTACTGGAAAAAGAAGTCGCATGAGCAATCACAACCACAACAATAAAAATAACGGCAATAACAACAATAACGGTAATCATAATAATAATAATATAATCGATATTCCCGGGGAGGATTCATACGAAGCCCTCGGCTCAGACGACCTGTCGGCGGAAGAGCTTCACCATGTAAAAAACCTACCGGGTATGTATAAGACCTGGTTCCTGGAATATGCATCTTATGTTATCCTTGAACGGGCCGTACCCGACGTGTACGACGGGTTGAAACCGGTGCAACGCCGTATCTTGCACGCCATGAAACGCCTGGATGACGGACGGTACAATAAAGTCGCCAATATCATCGGGTTTACCATGCAGTACCATCCCCACGGCGACGCGTCCATCGGCGATGCATTGGTATCCATGGGCCAGAAAGACCTGATGATCGATACCCAGGGCAACTGGGGAAACATCTATACCGGCGATGACGCAGCCGCTCCCCGCTACATCGAGGCCCGCTTATCCAAATTCGCCCTGGATGTCGCTTTCAACCCCAAAACCACGGAATGGAAACTCTCCTATGACGGTAGGAATAAAGAACCCGTGCATCTGCCGGTCAAATTCCCATTGCTGTTGGCCCAGGGCGCCGAAGGCATAGCCGTGGGCTTGGCCTCGAAAATCCTGCCCCATAATTTTATCGAATTAATCGATGCCTGCATCGCCCACTTGAACGGCGAACCCTTTGAATTGTTACCCGATTTCCCCACCGCCGGCATGGCCGATTGTTCCAAATACAACGCAGGCTTGCAGGGCGGCAAAGTCCGCGTCCGCGCCAGGATCTCCAGGCTGGACAAAAAGACGCTGGTCATTACCGAAATCCCCTTTGGAAAAACCACTACCACCCTTATCGATTCCATTCTCGCCGCCGCTGAAAAAGGCAAAATAAAAATAAAAAAGATCGACGATAACACCGCTGAAAACGTAGAAATACTTGTCCATCTAGCGCCCGGCGCTTCCCCGGACCAGACCATTGACGGTCTTTACGCTTTTACCGACTGCGAAGTATCCATCTCCCCCAACTGCTGCGTTATCCAGCAAGGAAAACCCCGCTTCCTGGGCGTGCCTGAAATGCTGAAAATCTCCGTGGAAAACACGGTCAACCTGCTGAAACAAGAACTGCAAATCCGGCGCCAAGAACTGGAAGAAGAGTGGCATAAATCTTCCCTGGAAAAAATCTTTATCGAAAATAAAATATACAACCGCATCGAAAAATGCGAAACCTGGGAATCCATTATCGAAACCATTGATAAAGGATTGGACCCTTACAAGCACCTGCTGCGCAGGGAAGTGACTTACGACGATATTGTCCGTTTGACCGAGCTCAAGATCAAACGCATTTCCCGTTACGACGCTTTCAAAGCGGATGAATACATCAAATCCATCGAAGCGGAAATCAAGGACGTCGATCATCACCTGGCGCATCTTACCGAGTATGCCATCGCTTATTATCAACGAATAAAAGAGAAATATGCAGCCGGAAAAGAACGCAAAACCCAGATTCGCAATTTCGATGTCATCGAAGCTACCAAAGTGGTGGCCGCCAATGAGAAACTCTATGTCAATCGCAAGGAAGGTTTCGTCGGCACGGCCCTGAAGAAAGATGAGTTCGTGGCCGAGTGTTCCGATATCGATGATATTATTGTCTTTCTCAAAGACGGCAAATACCTCGTTTGCAAAGTGGCGGATAAATTATTCGTGGGCCTGGATATCATCCATGTAGGTATTTTCAAGAAGAATGACGACCGTACCATATATAACGTCATCTACCAGGACGGCAAAAACGGCAATGCCATGATCAAACGATTTGCCGTAACCGGCGTGACGCGGGACAAAGAGTATGATTTGGGCAAAGGTACGGCCGGCTCGCGGGTGCTGTATTTCACGGCCAATCCCAACGGCGAGGCGGAAATCGTAAGAGTCTCGCTTAAACCCCAACCCCGGCTGCGGAAACTGCAATTCGAAACGGATTTTAGTCAGATCGCCATTAAAGGGCGGGGTTCCATGGGTAATATATTAAGTCGGCACGCCGTTTCCAAAGTCGTATTAAAAGAGGATGGCATCTCCACCCTGGGCGGTCGGAATATCTGGTTCGATGCCGATGTGACCCGTTTGAACGCCGATGGCCGAGGCATCTATTTAGGCGAGTTTTCCGGCGATGATAAAATCGCTGCCATTACCCGGTCCGGAGCTTTCAGGCTGCACGGGTTCGATCTCACCACCCATTTCGAAGCAGATGTCCTGCAAGTAGAAAAATACGACCCGGAAAAAATCTATTCCGCCGTGTATTTCGATGGCGAGCAAGGGTATTATTACTTGAAACGGTTTAATATTGAGCCCACGGAGAAATTAATTTCCTTTATCGGCGATCACCCCGAATCGCGGTTAGTGACAATCTCTGGGGATGATTTTCCCCAGGTAAAGATTAAGTATAAAAGCACCCGCAAGAAAAGCCCGGAAGAGATTGTGGACATGGCTGAGTTCATTGCGGTCAAAGGTTGTAAAGCGCGGGGAAGGCGGATATCCACCACGCCTATTGATTCCATCGAATTATTGGAACCCATCATAAAGGAAGAACCGATAGAAATAGAAGCGGCGGTAACAGAGGAACCGGGCGAGGAAACCGAACCCCACGAAATCCAGAAATCCTTGTTTGATTTCCCGATCGGTGAAAAATAAATGCCTCCGGCGGCAAGAAACCCTTTCGAGAAAGGGTTTCTTGACTTCCCAAAGCTTTTGGTTAATTATTTAGGTTCTTCGATTTCGGCGTCGATAACTTCGGTTTCCACCTTTTCAGCAGCGGGTTCAGGTTTCTCTGGGGGCGTGTGAGGTTTCTTTTTATTACCAGGTTTAGGGGGATGTTTTTTCATGGTTTCTTGTTTAGTTTCCTTTTCTTGATTAGCTTCTTTTTTAGGTTCTTCTTCTTTGTTGACATCCCCGATTAAAACAGCCCCATCAGCCACCACCAGTTTTGGAGATTTAATATTCC
>JAUPLE010000957.1 GCA_030837085.1 Acidobacteriota bacterium
ATCATTTTATCCTCCACCATTATTTAGCAATTCCTGTGCCAGGATAGGAAGCTGCCATGTTGGAAAGGAAAAACAGCCTCCACAGGAGCGCCCCCTTGTCATATCTCACCGCCGACTCATTACAAATATGGAAATATTTTCCACCCTCCGATCAATTTTTTCTTCCCACAAAATATTTCTTAAAAAAAGGAAAAAATAATTAAAGCTTTTCCCGGAATGGCCGAAATAATAGACAAAATAGAAACACTTTTTAATCGAATTTTTATAGAGCAAGGATGCTCGAAAAAATTAAATCATGGAGGATTTAACATGTCAGGACAAGCGTTTTCAGTTTTAAACAATTTTTCATCAATGAAGGCCCAGAAGGACCTTTATTTCACCAACATCGGCTTAAACAGTACCCTCGCCAAGTTATCATCGGGTAAACGAATCGTGGATGCCGGTGATGACGCCGCGGGTTTGGCCATAGCGGCCTCATTGAAAGCCGATTCTATGGCTTTAGAGCAAGCAGTGAGAAACGCCAACGACGGTATTGCCATCGTTCAAATTGCCGACGGCGCCTTAAACAAGTTGACCGATTTATTGATGAGGGCGGTAACGCTGGCGGAACAAGCCGCCTCCGATACCGTTGGCACTAATGAAAAGGCAATATTGGACGTCGAATACCGGGAGATTTTGAATGAGTTGGATCGTGTCGTCTCCGTGGCAAACTTCAAAGGCGAACGGTTATTCAGCGTCGGTAACGCCTTTACCAAATCAATTTACGTGGGCGATACCCAATTCTCATCATTCATTACCATCTCCATCGGCGGACCCAGCGGCGCCGGAACTGCCGCTCTCGGTTTGGCCAATTCGGCCAGGACCAGCTTCTCATCGGTAGCGACACAAGACAACGCCATAGCAACACTGCGCTTACTCCAAACAGCCGTTGCTTCCTTATCCCGGTTCAGGGGCGTATTGGGCGCGCAGCAGAACCGCTTAGTCAACGCCGTCAGCATCATCCAGGTGCAGGAGTTGAATATCAAGGCCGCGGAATCGTCAATTACGGACGCCAATATGGCGCAAGAAATCGTCAACATGACCAAATGGCAGATACTGATGCAATCGGGTATGTCTTCACTGGCCCAGGCAAATGCGTCGTCCCAGTTGGTTCTCCAGCTATTGAGATAACATTAAAATGGGCTGGAAGGGAGGTGCCCAATGATTGACATCATTTCGACAAATGAAAATTTAGTAATAAACAAAGGGGAAGGAGTATCTCCTTCCCCCCCTCCCTCCTCTCCAGGGGCGGATAGTAAGGTTAATGCCGCTGTTACCGGCATAACCGGTGAATCCCCCGGAGCGAGGGAAGGCTCAACAGTCCAATTGTCGCCGGCGGTTCAACCCGAAACTGTAAAAGTAGATCGGGGTGAAGTGTATCGAAAAGAAATGGAGGAAAAAGAGCTTAAAGATACCATTAAACGACTGAATGATCGATTGAGCGGATTAGACAGGGAAGTGCTGCTGAAAATGGATGAAAGGATTGGTAAATACTATGTCAGCGTTATCAATAAAGAGTCCAAGGAGATTATCAGGGAATTTCCACCCGCAGAGATTCGAACATTTATTGCCCGGTTCATGGAGTACAATGATAAAATAACCGGTACGACCGATCTCAGGAGCTTAATCGTAAACTTAGAAGTGTAGGTTCTAACATAAAAGGAGTCCAACATGAGCATAAGCTATGTCGATATGTTAAGTGGAGGCGCATCGGGCAGCATTACCGGGCAGTTGGATGTGCAGTGGATCGTTGAACAGATTATCAAATCCAAACAACAACCCATCGAGGACCTGGAAACCTATGAAGCATTCTACGAAGCAAAAAAAGAAGCGTTCCAGGAATTAAACACCAAAGTGTCGGCGTTAGAGAGTGCGTTGTACAATCTTAATACGTCGGGTTTCGACGCCAAGGGGGCAACCCTCAGCACAGGGGATTACCTATCCGCTTCCGCTTCCTCCTCGGCCTCCACCGGTAAATACTCTATCATTGTTCAACAATTGGCCGCTGCCCAATCCGATGCCTCCATCGGGCTTACCAGTGCTGATGCTAAATTGCTAACCAATAATACCTTTCAAATCTGGACAGACTCCTCGAAAACCACCCTGCTAGGTGAAGTCGATTATTCCAGCGGGACCATGAGCTTAAACGATCTTAAAAACGCCATTAATAAACTGGGAATTGATATTAATGCCTCGGTCATTCGCTATGGCGCCAATGACTACCGCCTCCATTTGACGGCAGATAAAACCGGGACCGAAAACGGTTTTTATGTAGAAGCCGAAGCCGCGCTGGGCTGGAGTACCAGGCTAGCCGCGGCCGACGCCCAGGTCTATGTGAATAATCCCGACGATAATATAAACTATATTACTCGCTCCTCAAATACGATTACGGATATCCTCCCCGGCGTCACATTGAACCTCAAACAAGCAGATGATACCAAAACCACTACTTTGACTATCGGTGCGGATACCAGCGGTTTAAAAGAAAATATCCAATCTTTCGTAGATGCCTATAATAATGTAATGGATTACCTGAACACCCAATTCACCTTCGACGAAGAAGGACAAAAATCCGGCGTCCTCTCCGGCGAATCCGCCGCCGTAAAGGTAAAAAATGATTTGCTTTTTCTTGCTACCTCCAGGGTCCAGGGTGTGGATACGTCGGAACAATATAAAAGTTTATCCGTCATCGGTGTTGAACTAAACCGCGAAGGGCAACTGGAAATCAATGATAAGAAATTGGATGACGCTATTGCCAATCACCTGGACGCAGTGAAACGTATCTTTACAAATATGGGCGTTGCCAGCCATTCGGAAGTTACTTTTATAGGCGAATCCGATGAAACAGTGGCCGGCAGGTATGCGTTAAAAATTACCCAGGCAGCGAAACAAGCAATTGCCGGCGGCAGTACCGATATCGAGACATTGACCGGAGCCGAGACCTTAACTATCTGGTATAAAAATAATGAATACCAGGTGGCCCTGGAAAGCGGTTGGACATCAAGCCAGGTGGTATCTGAAATCAACAGCGTTATGGATGAAGAAGGCGTCCCCGTGTTTGCCCAG
>JAUPLE010000958.1 GCA_030837085.1 Acidobacteriota bacterium
GGGGCTTGGTTTTGCGATCGATGATTCCCCGGCGCCCATTATATGCCTTCATTCTTTAAAAAATGTTGACTTTCAAGCCCTTCAGCTTGAATTGTATAAAAAAAACATCGCCGTGACCTATCTTGCCGGCGGCGGGTATACCAGTGTTCCCCGAAACGGCGCGCTGCGGATTTCTATTTTCTCGTCCCATACCCGCGGGCAAATCGATGGTTTGATCAAAACGATTAGCCGCTTAATATGAGCCGGCCGTGGGCGAAAATTTTTAACAGGATAACGGATTATTATTATGAAAGCGAAAGTACGAGTCAAAACGCACACATTTTTTAACCCTGGGACCCAGCGGGCTCTCTATGAAAAAGTGGGGGGGTACATCAACAAAGAGTTTTACATCCAGGAATACATTAAAATCCTGCAAGCCAAGTACAAATTAGACCGGGTTTACCGGTTCGACCTGGGGCAGAACAATGACGGCTGCGCCGTGGAAGTGGAAGAACGGTTTAAAGAGTTGGTAGAGCAAAAAGATATTCGCCAATATATAAAGAATTACCCAGAATTTATCTGCCGCGATTTACGCCGAAAAATCGCTGACCTGCACCAAATTCAATCGGACTGGGTGATACTTTCCGCCGGCCTTGATCAAATGATCAGTATGATCGCCGCTTCTTTCCTTTCATTAAACGATCGCATCATGGTTACTTCCCCCTCCTTTTTTCTTTTTGAAGAATACTCAATTCGCAGGGGGGCGATCCCGATATACCTACAATTAAACGAAGAAGACGGTTTCAATTGGACTGATGACATTTATTACGAATACCGCCAGGTTTTAAGAAAACTCCGGCCCAAGTTGATCTGGATTGCAAATCCCAACAATCCCACCGGCGCTTCGATCCCGGGACACTTTTTAAAAAGAATTATTGAAGCCGCGGTTAATCACTATGCCTTTGTCATTTTGGATGAGGCCTATGGAGAATATGTAGACGGTAAGGATAAGATTAATTCTACATCTTCATTTTTACACGAATTTCAGAACCTTATTGTCTTACGAACTTTTTCAAAAGCCTATGGCCTGGCTAATTTAAGGGTCGGTTATGCCATGTGCAGTAATGAAAATATTTTAGGCGCTTTGAAAATCCACCGGGGCTATTTCCCTATCACTCAATTTTCGTATGATCTCGCCGGCGTTGCCCTGGATAACTCCGGTTACCTGGAAACCGTCCGGCGACGGGTTGAAAAACGAAAGGAATTTTTAATCGGCGAAATTGAGCGAATCCCCACTATTTCCTATGTGAATACCGATACCAATATTATGATGCTGAAGCATCATAAATTTTCCGGGAACGATTTTATTAATGCCGTGGAAAAAGAAGGGATCATTGTGGCCAAGGTACCGGGGGACAGCGATACCCTTAAAAACTATATTCGTACGACCCTGGGAAGCGAAGAAGAAATACAATACTTTGTGGAAGTTCTCAAGAACCTCAAAAAATAAAAACGCTGAAATTATTCTTCGTTTATCAACTGGGAAAGTCTATCAGCCAGGGCCACCAGGGTATAGGGCTTTTGCATAAATCCTTTCACGCCCATTTTCAATATTGCTTCTACCCTGTCATCTTGTTTAAAACCCGAAACCAGCAGTACTTTGATATTTTTATCGATTTTGACCAGTTCGATATAGGTTTGTTGCCCCGACATCCTGGGCATAACCATGTCCAGGAGAACTGCTTTGATCTCGTTTTTATATTTTTTAAAAATCTGTAACGCTTCCTCTCCGTTTTCAGCCACCTTCACACTGTAACCGCATTCATTTAAAATAGAGCTGGCTGTTTGACGCATCACTTCTTCATCATCCACCACCAGTATCAAGCCTTCGCCATGTGGAACTTCCTCTCTCCTGTCAATTTCTTCTTTAGGGATGGGACCTTCAAGAACGGGTAGATAAATATGAAATGTGGCGCCGAATCCTTCCTGGGAATAAACATTGATGAAGCCATTATGTTGCTTTATAATATTGTAGACCATTGACAATCCAAGACCGGTGCCCCGGCCTTCTGTTTTGGTGGTAAAAAAGGGATCGAAGATTTTTGTCAATGTTTTTTGATCAATGCCAACGCCGGTATCGCTTACCGATATATCCCAATAATCGGGTTCCGCTGCTTCTTCGTGTAAGCGGCGGAAATATTTATCGGCCACCACCTTTTTAACAGAAATATTGAGCGTACCCCCGTACTTGTCGTTGCCTTTCCTCATAATGGTCATGGCATGGGAGGCGTTGATGCATAAGTTTAATAATGACTGTTCCACCTGGGTGGGATCTGCAAGAGTCATGGCGCTTCCCGGGAAGTATTCGGTGTTAATGGCAATGCTTTTATCGAACGTATTTTTGCAAATTTTTACGATGCTTTTAATAGTTGTATTTAGGTCGGTAGGAGTAACCGCCAGTTCCTGCCTGCGGGTGAGAGAGAGCAAATGTTGGACCATGTCCGAAGCTCGGTTGGCCGACTCTTCGATGGTATTGAAATATTTTTCCGTTTCCTGCCGGGTGATTTCTTTATTTTTGGTTACTTTATATTTAAATAATGAAATTGTCCCGATAATGCCGCCCAGGACATTATTAAAGTCATGGGCCAGTCCGCCGGCAAGATTCCCCACTGTTTCCATTTTCTGGGATTGACGGAGCAGCCTCTCTTTTAATTCTATTTCAGTTATATTATTCAGCATAATGACATACCTGGATTTGCCGGGAGTGGTGCGATCTTTTAAAGGAAAAATCGAACCGTTGAAATAATATGTCTCATCTTTAAGTTTAATCGGTTTTTTATAAAATTCCTGCCAATTTTCCGCATCGGAAATTTTACTGATCGGTTCCTTGAGTTCGCCGAAATCCGGCAGTATTTCCCAGAAATTCTTTCCCACTGCTTCCGCGGCTTCTATCCTGGTAATCCTGGCGGTCGCCTTGTTCCATTGGGTAATTTTCCCGATTTCATCGATGGTTATTAATAATGTGGGCATGGATTCGATGACGCTGCTTAAAAAGAACTGGGCATTTTTGAGCTCGCCTTCCACCCGGTCCCGCTCAATATTCCGGTTTAGGACCTGCTCCATGAGGTCATTAAACGCATCATATAACATCCCGATCTCGTCATTATTCTCTTTTTGAACCCGGATAGTATAGTTTCCTTCCGCTGATATTTTTTTGGCTGCATCTACAAGGTTTAACACGGGTTTTGAGATAATCCCCTGGAGCATTTCGGCCAGTATGACGGATAAAATGATGAGAACCAGGATAAGTAAAATCATGAAATAAACCAGGCTTTTTATCTTTTGGTCTAGTTCACTTGTAGAAGCGCGTAAAAACAGCATACCGCTGTATTTTGTTTTAAAAAGGATGGGTTGGTAGACAGTGATAAATTTTCCCTTGATATCAATGGTTTGTTTTTGTTTGTCGATGTGCTCGATAACCGGAGGTTCTATTTTATCCGCATCAGACCGGTTGCGGAGAACAACGGGTGTATTTTTCTTATCGAAGACATAAAAATTTTTGATTGCGGTTACGCCTTCTAAAGAAGATAAGGCGCCGGCAATTTCAGCTTCAGTACCGAAATCCAGGGCCCCCACCAGGGGATCGGCCGCGATCCGGGCCGCGTTGGCTATTTCGTTCCGCAGGGAATTCAAGCGGGTGGTCTTTTCGAAGATAATTATACTGGTAAAGGCAATGGCCAGGATGAAAATGGTCACCAGTAGTATGATGCCTATCAATTTATTTTTTATTTTAAGATTACTTATGCCTTCCATTTCAGTCTTCGATTATTCTATCCGCATATTTCAGAAATGTCGAACTAAAAAACAGGCCGTGCTTACGGGCAGCACTAAGATTCACAATAAAGTGCATCTTATTTTTAACAATAAACATTTCGATCATGACCCCTTTTTCCGCGTCACCCCGGACATCGGATACTGTCAATAAAGGTAATTTATTAGTAATTTCCAGGATTTCCTGTAATCGTTTTCCCGAAGAATCGGTGATATACAGTAGGTTACACTGTTCGCTTTCTCCATCCTCCGAAATAATGAGTATTCTTGCTTTTTTACCCACTATTGTCTTGGTTTTGACAGTGTCAATTAAATAAGAAATGGTATCGTTTTCTTCGAATGCCCCGATGATAAAAGGAGCCCCTGGAGTGGTTACCGAAGATTGGGGCGGCCATTTACAATTTTCGCCGAAAATGGTGAGAAACCTGGATTTAACCTGGTAATCCGGGAGAGTTGCAGGTCTGTCTTCACTTTCATCTTCGTCTACCCCGGCAGCAGGTTCAGGTAGGGCAAAGGTATTATGTTCCATGACGAAAGACATTACAAAGACAATATAAAAGACAATAGCGAATTTTGCAAATTTCATGGGTATATATTATATACTATTTTATATGGAATATACAAGGGCTAAATTGTTTCCGGTTGCAATATTTGTTTATTTGAAATATAATATTCCCTTAAATTTGGCATTGTGAAACATGAAAAAACAGGCTTATTAAGATGAAAAAGTTGACGTCACTGCTTCTATCCTTATTGTCTCTGCCGGGTTTCAGCAGGGTATGGGGACGAATAACCCGGCTCAAGCAGCCCCGCTTTCTTGTAAAACGGGTCATCGAATGGTATCAACGGAAATATGGCATTGATATGGCGGAATATGAAGGGGAGGCGAGTGATTATCCATGCCTGGTGGATTTTTTTACCAGGAAACTGGACCCGGACAAACGCCCCCTGGTAAGGGACGAAAGCGTCGTTGTTTCACCGGCGGACGGGATTCTCTCAGGGATGGAGACTATTTTCGCCGACCGCGCCGCTCAAATTAAGGGTAAAGACTACTCTATTTCCAGCCTATTGAAAAAAAACATTGATTTTTCCGAAGGCTGGCACGTGGCCACAATCTATCTTTCTCCCGCCAATTACCACCGCTATCACTACCCGCTGTCGGGAAACATCAGCCGTTATTTTCATACCGGAGGAAGATTTTTTCCCGTCAACCACCTGGGGTTGAATCATATCGATGAACTTTTTGTGCGCAACGAACGGGTTATTACCGAAATCGTAAAAAACAAAATGCCCTGCTATGTTGTTGCCGTGGGCGCCACGTTTGTGGGGTCAATCCGGATGGAATTTATCCCGGGACAAAAGAAGAAGATAAAAGACCGCTGGGAAACAGTGAACCTCGACATTCGGCAATTGGAAGAAATGGGCCGTTTTGAAATGGGTTCCACCATTGTCCTGGTA
>JAUPLE010000959.1 GCA_030837085.1 Acidobacteriota bacterium
CAGTTCAGGCTGGACCATAAGTTCGAGCATTTCAATGTAAAAGGCGGCCGCCTGTATACGGCAAATGCCAGTTTTTTCCGCGTTCTCTATCATTTCAATAGACGTGCTTTTATACGCGGTGTTTTGAGATACGTGGATTACAAATACAACGCCGATCTTTACAGTTTCCCCATCGATCCCCGGGACAAGCATCTATTTTGCCAGTTTTTGTTTGCCTATGAAATCAATCCCCAAACAGTGCTTTACCTGGGTTACTCGGATGATTACTATGGCTACCAAAATATCCCGTTGACACAAACCAACCGGACTTTTTTTCTTAAGATAGGTTATGCCCTGGTGCTATAAGTTAGCTAAAAAATGGAAGAAAAGAAGAGTAAAAAAATCAAAGATTTAACCGGCGCCGGGATAAAATCCTTCAAGGCCGGAGGTAATCGTGTTACGCCCAGCAATGATTTCATTTCTTTTAAAAAAGAAGAGATTTATCAATCTATCCCGAATCGGTTCGAAACCATTGTCGAAAAATACCCGGATAAAATCGCGGTAAAAACCGGGCACCGATCCGTTACCTATGATGTTCTTAATAAAAAAGCCAACCAGGCGGCGCACCATGTTCTGACTTCCTATGATGACAGGTACAGTTTAAGCGAAGATGAAAGGAAAAGATATAGCAGGCAACTAAAGCTGCATGGTTGGGGCATTGAAGCCCAGGAAAAATTGAAGAGCACCACGGTCTTTGCCGCCGGGGCCGGCGGTTCCGGTTCACCTTTGATTCAACAATTGGCGCTTTGCGGCGTCGGAACCATTATTATCTGCGATTATGACACGGTAGAATTGTCCAACCTGAATCGCCAGGTTTTACACGATGAAAGCCGCATTGGTATGAACAAAGCAATCTCAGCCCAAATGACGGTGAACCGTATCAATCCACATGTAAAAGTGATCGCATATAGCGAAAAAATCACGTCGGACAATGTGTACCGACTGGTGGGCGACGCTGTCATTATTTTCGATAATGTCGATGATATCGAAAGCAAATTCGTACTCTCTCAATGTGCCGTTCATAAAAATATCCCCCATATCCTTTCTTCCATGATCGATATGGACGCCTATGCGGCAGTATTACATCCACCCCACGGCCCTTGTTTCCATTGCCTATATGATAGAAATATTATTAATGAAATAGGGGAAATAAGAAAAATCAGGGATGCAGGGGATAAAAACTATGAGAAGTTTTCCAACCCGGTAGTCTCCCCGGCATTGTTCCTGGCCGCCGGTTTTGCCGTCAATGAGGCCCTGAAAATTATCCTGGGCATCGGGAAACAATCATATAACAAATTTTTTCTTTTTGATCAACGGGGCGTGAAAAATATAATCGATACAATGGGTTACAAGCAAATCACCTATCCCTTCAGTCGTCATTTTAAAGAAACCTGTAAAAAGCAAGGATTCGATTGGGATAAAGGTTCTCTCGACAATAGCGAGAGTATTGTAAAGGAATTAACGGTTGTACCGGACCCTCAATGCCCTTTGTGTAAAGAAATTGGACGTACCCTGGAAAGAATTCCCCAGGAAAAAAATGCGGTTCCTGTAGGGCATGTCGAGCATGTCGGGTATATTGGCCAGGCAGAAGAAGCAAAACATCCCCGCGCCGCGGCCTTATTGTTCGAGCATAGCGTTGATATGATTATCGGTATCATGGCTGTATTGAAAACCGGTATGATCTATGTGCCATTGGACGTCTCTTACCCGGTGGACCGCCTATCGTATATCCTCGAGGACTCAGACGCCCGGGTCATCGTTACCAATCGCGAAAATTTCCAATTGGCGGAAACATTAAGGAATAGTGTCAATAAAAACATTGGCATCGTCAACATAAACGAGATTCCCGCCGTAGTTTCCTTTGACAATCCCCACATTCTCATTGACCCTGGGACCATGGCTTATATCCTGTATACTTCAGGTTCCACCGGGAAACCCAAAGGCGTGATGCAAAACCACTGTAATGTCCTTCACCATTGTCGTGTGTATACCAATGCCTTACATATTCATGCAGGGGATAAGTTAACCCTGTTTTCCTCCTATGGTTTCGATGCCGCAAAAATGGACATTTACGGTGCATTGTTAAACGGCGCGGTTCTTTACCCATATAATATAAAACTGGAAGACCATCTTCAACAAATGCCGGCCTGGCTCCGGTCGGAGGAAATTACCATTTATCACTCCATTCCCACTGTTTACAGGTATTTTACCGGTTTATTGGAGGGTGTGGAAACCTATGGTTTCCCTCAACTTCGTATGATCGTGTTGGGAGGAGAAGCCGTCTATAAGAAGGATGTAGATCAGTACAAAAAATACTTTCCAGGGCATTGTTTATTTGTCAATGGATTGGGGCCCACCGAATCCACACTGGCCTTGCAATATTTTATCGATAAACAAACAGAGATCACACGCGAAGCCGTGCCTGTGGGATACCCGGTGGAAGAAACCGAAGTGAGTTTAATAACTGAGCATAACCAGGAAACCGGGGGCTTGGGGGTAGGGGAGATCGTTTTTAAGAGTGAACACCTAGCCCTGGGTTACTGGAAGAATCCTGAGTTAACAGCAGAGAGATTTAATCGGTCCTATAGGACCAATGAGTCCTATATTAATTTTAAAACCGGGGACCTGGGGCGGCGTCTGCCGGACGGCGCCATCGAGTTTGTGGGCCGCAGCGATTTCCAGGTGAAAATAAGCGGATACCGCGTCGAACCCGGTGAAATCGAAAGTAAACTGGACCGGGCTCCGGGCATAAAAAAAAGCGTCGTCGTCTGCAAAACAACAAATAAAGGCGAAAATTTCCTGGCTGCTTATTATACCGTAACCGGCGAAAAAGAAATCAATGAAAACCACCTGGTCACTTTTTTGAGAGAAACATTACCCGATTACATGATCCCCGGCTTATTTTTTTCATTAACGGAATTTCCCCTAACTACAACAGGAAAAATCGATCGTAAACCCCTGGCGCAGCAAGATATTTCTCACCTGCTGCCCCGCGGCGAATTGGAAGCCCCGACCAATGAAACAGAAATTCAATTGCTCAAGTTATGGAAAGAGGTATTGAAGCAGGACGTTGTCGGAGTGAATGAGAACTTTTTCGTATTGGGAGGAAACTCGATAAAAGCGATTTTGTTGGTGTCCAGGATTTCCAAAGAACTGGGCGTTAAAATTTCCCTGGTAGAGATATTTAAGCACTCCACCATCAAAGAATTGGCAAATTATGTTGAAAATTCCAAAAAGTGTATTTATGAAGAAATTATACCTGTTGAAAAACAAGATATATACGCACAGTCGTCGGCTCAGAAACGTCTTTTTTTCTTGGCTCAATTTAAAGAGACCGGGACCGGTTATAATATGCCGTACGTACTTAAACTTATCGATAAACCGGATATCCGACAGTTTGAAACTATTTTTAAACGGATCATCGCCCGTCATGAGACCCTGCGTACGTCATTCGAGATGGCAGGCAATGAAACGGTGCAGCGGGTTCATGATATGGTGGATTTTGAGATAGAAACGTATATAGCCAGTCCTGGGGAAACCGTGGAAGATATCCTCCGGCGTTTTGTTAGACCTTTTGATCTGGCGGAAGCGCCCCTATTACGGGTAGGAGTGGTTGAACTGCCCGATGAGAACTACTTTCTATTATATGATTTACATCACATCATCTGCGACGGTACATCCATCACTATCCTATATGACGAATTTTTACGGATGTATGAAGGCGCCGAGCTCCCGGGACTGCCCCTCCAGTACAAAGATTTTTCAGCGTGGCAGAACCACCTTTTGGAGAGCGGTAAGATCAAAGAACAAGAAAACTACTGGTTGGGTCTCTACCCGGATGCGGCCGATTTACCCCGTTTGGATTTGCCTATTGATTTCCCGAGGCCCGGCAGCCTCACTTTCGAAGGAGATCATTACCGGTTTTCCTTAACCCAGGAAGAGACGCGGCGGTTCCAGCAATCAATCCGCACAAGCGGCGTCACTCCTTACATGGGCCTCGTGGCTGTTTTTCTTATGTTATTATATAAATACACCAATCAAAACGATATGGTGGTGGGTACAGGTATCATGGGCCGGAGGCATGCCGCCCTGGAAAATATTATCGGTATGTTTGTCAATACCCTGGCCATCCGCTATTTTCCCCAAGGGGAGATGGCTTATGAAGAATTCCTGGGCCAGGTAAAAGAGTTCAGTATAAAAGCGTATGAAAACCAGGATGCACAATTCGAGGAACTGGTGGAACAGTTGAACCTCCCCCGCGATCCTTCCCATAACCCTCTCTTCGATGTGCTTTTCATATTGCAAAACTTCCGAGAACCGGGACTTTCCCCTGAAGGAACCATTGTGACGTCTTACCCGCTGACAGTAAAGAATTCTAAATTCGATGTTACTCTTTTTGCCCGGGAGAAGGAAGAATTTATTATGTTTACGTTGGAATACCGAACGGCGTTGTTTAAAAGAGAAACCATGGAGCGTTTTGCCAGGCTTTTTGTTCGGGTGCTCCGGCAGGTGGTGGAATCCCCGGGTATAATCCTGGATTGGGTAGAATTGCTTAGTGCGGAAGAGAAGCAGCAGTTGGTAGACGATTTCAATCGAACCGCCGCTGAGTACCCTAGAGAAAAGACAATCTGCCAATTATTTGAAGAGCAGGTAGAAATGTCACCCGATCACATTGCCCTTGTTGGGGCAGACCTACGTATCAGTCCCGGGATTTTTAGCGGCGGCCGAACGCAGATAAGCGCAGGCAATAATCAGATAACTTATCGCATACTGGACGAACAAGCCAACCGGTTGGCCAATTATTTGCATCATGGGAACCATGTAGAACAATGTCAACTGGTGGGAATCATGATGGACCGTTCCCAGGAAATGATAACAGTCGTGCTTGGAATTTTTAAGGCAGGCAGCGCTTATGTACCTATTTCGCCGTTGTATCCCCTGGAACGAATCCAAAAAATAGTAAATGACGCCGGTATAATGATTTTAATTTCGCAAAAGGATTACATCAAAAGCCTTAACCGGTTGCAGTGGGAATGTGGGGGCAACCTGGAGACTTTCTTATGCATGGATAGTTATGATGTTTACAGCGAAGAAGAGATGGAAGAAAACCAATTAATGAGCCGGAAACTCTGGAATTACGTTGGCGAGACCGCTGTAGATGAAGTGACCGGCGGAGGTTGGAAAAGCAGTTATACGGGGGAACTTTTTTCCAAAGAGGAAATGGATGAATATGGCGACAATATTTTAAAAAAATTGGAGCCGCTGCTTCATAAAGAAATGCGCGTGTTGGAAATAGGAACTGCTTCGGGAATCAGCATGTACCGGATTGCGCCCCGGGTTGGGTTGTATTATGGGACAGACCTTTCCGAGGTCATCATAGAAAATAATAGGCATCGGATTATAGAAGAAGGGCATACGAATATAAAATTGCTGCACGCCGCCGCCCATGAGATTGACCGCCTGGATGAGCAGAATTTCGATCTAATTGTTTTCAATAGTGTTATCCAGTATTTTCATGGCCATAACTACTTGAGAGATGTGCTCCGTAAAGCCCTCGACCTGCTGGGAAACCAGGGATACTTGTTTATCGGGGATATTATGGACCAGGATTTGAAAGGGGATTTAATTGCCGATATGGTGAAGTTCAAAAAGACCCATGACAGTTCCCGGTATAAGACTAAAACCGATTGGTCCGAGGAACTTTTTATTTCCCGGTCTTTCCTGGAAGACCTTTCCTGGGATTACCCGGAGATATATGAGATGGAATTTTCCAGGAAGATACATACCCTGGAGAATGAATTGACCCGGTTCCGGTATGATGCATTAATAAAAATCGACAAGAGCAAGAAAACAGGCATTGAAATAAAGCGGGGGCGTCGGCATAAAAGGGCTCATGATTTAAAGATATTGGAAGACTTCGGCGTTGATAATGTAAAACCCGGGGGGGATAGCGCCGGCCTGGCTTATATTATATATACTTCCGGTTCCACCGGTATTCCCAAGGGCGCTATAGTAGACCATGTTTCTGTCGTTAATTTACTATGCGCTTTGCAAAACCGATACCCTTTCACCCCAGCCGATACCTACCTATTAAAGACATCGTATACGTTTGATGTTTCGGTAGCGGAGTTATTCGGATGGTATATGGGTGGGGGGAGGCTGGCGATATTGGAAAAGAATGGGGAAAGGGACCCGCTGGCAATATTTGATTGGATTTATCGGTATCATGTCACACATATCAATTTTGTCCCATCCATGTTCAATACGTTTTTGGACTTTCTAGCTGGAAAGAGCAAGAACCGGTTAGCCAGTTTGAAATACATTTTCCTGGCCGGGGAAGCCGTATTGCCGCGGCAGGTAGAAGCGTTCATGAAGTTAAATACAGCCATCGCCCTGGAAAATCTTTATGGACCTACGGAAGGAACGGTCTATACCACTCAATATTCATTGTCCGAATGGAACGGTATGGGCAATGTACCGATTGGTAAACCATTACCCAATATAGGGGTATATTTATTGAATAAACATAATCATTTTCAGCCGGTGGGTATACCCGGTGAAATGTACATCGCCGGGGATGGTGTGGCCTTGGGCTATTTAAACAACCCGGAATTAACCGCGGAGAGATTTTATAGGTCCAATGTGACTAATAGGACCTATATTCTCTATAAAACCGGCGACATGGCCCGCTGGCTGGATGATGGTAATATCGAATTCCTGGGGCGAATGGATTACCAGGTAAAAGTTAGAGGATTTCGAATCGAATTGGAAGAAATCGAAGAGCAATTATTAAAACATGGAAATATAAAAGACGCAATCGTAGTTGATAAAGATGATATAGGCGCTGAAAAATACCTTACGGCCTATTTTGTTTCAAATGTCGAGATTTCGGATTTAGAATTGAGAGGATATTTATTAAAGACTTTGCCGGATTATATGATTCCTTCGTATTTTGTACAGTTAGAAAAAATACCTTTGACTTCCAGCGGTAAAGTAGATCGAAAGGCGTTACCGCAGCCGCATACCGGTAGATCGGCCGCAGGGTATACTGCTCCTTTGGGCCTGGTTGAAAGAACATTAAGAGATATTTGGGCAGAGGTGCTGAATATCTCAGCGCTGCAAGTGGGAACCAAGGATAATTTTTTCGATTTGGGCGGCCATTCGCTGCGGGCGGCCGTAATGGTTTTAAAAATACATAAGCAATTGGACGTAGAGGTTCCGTTGAGCGAAGTATTTAAAACACCGCGTATCAGCGACCTGGCAGAGTATATAAAAGCCGCCGCGCCGGACAGGTTTGTCGCGGTAGAGCCGATAGAAAAGCAAGATTATTACCCCGCGGCGTCGGCCCAGAAACGATTGTATGCCCTTCAGCAAATCGACCCGGACAGCATCGGTTATAATATGTTTAAATTGTTCGAGTTAGTGGGGACGCCTGATCTCGGGCTATTGGAAAATACCTTCCGGGCGTTGATAAAGAGGCATGAGACTTTGCGCACCTCATTTCAAATTATCAGAGGTAATCCAACTCAGAGGATACATGAGAAAGTTGAATTTGAGATGGAATATTATAATGAGGAAACAATTCCAAAATCGTTTGTTCGGCCTTTCGATCTTTCTCGTGCGCCGCTGTTCAGGGCGGGGTTGATGCGAATGTCGGAAGACCGGGTTTTATTGATGGTTGATATGCACCACATTATCACCGACGGAGTTTCCCACGGCATATTGATCCGGGATTTTACCTGGCTCTATCGGGGGGACCGCCAACTGCCGAACTTACGTATCCAATACAAGGAATATAGCCAATGGCAGAACTGTTTGAAAGACTCGGGGGAATTAAAAAAACAAGAAACCTATTGGTTAAATGAGTTTCGTTCCGGGGATATACCGATACTGGATTTACCCACGGATTTCCCCAGGCCTCCCCGGCAGAATTATGAAGGGGAGCATTTACCCTTTACACTGCCGGAAACTTTAAGCCAAAAGTTGTACGACCTGGCAACAGGAACCGGGGCTACCCTTTACATGGTGTTATTAGCGGCTTACAGCCTTTTATTGACCAGGTATTCCCGTGAGGAAGATATCGTTGTAGGTTCACCCGTTACCGGGAGGCGACATGTGGATTTACAGGATGTTATCGGGATATTTGTCAATATGCTCGCCATCAGGACAAAACCAGTTGGGGAAAAACCATTTGACGCTTTTCTGCAGGAAGTAAAAGAGAAAGTATTGGACGCAATGGAGAACCAGGACTATCAATTTTATGAGTTGGTGGCAGAACTTGGATTACACGGCAATACTAGCAGGAATCCTTTGTTCAGCGTGGTAATGGCTATGCAGAATATTGATCCCTTAGAGGAATCGGGGGGGGAAAGCATAGGTGATTTGTATGTAACTCCTTGTGAATATGAGTCCAATATCGCCAGGTTCGACTTGCTTTTTAATGTAAGAGAACTGGAAAACACCATTATGATCACTGTAGAATATTCTACCCGCCTCTTTATCCGGGAAACGGTGACCGCAATGTTTTCACACTTTATGGAAATCCTGGAACAGGTTACGGAAAAAAAAGACCAGGAGTTGAGCAAAATAATGATTTCCTGCACTGCCGCTGAAATAGAGAATGCCGCTCTCCTGGAAGAAGGCAATTTTAATTTCTAGTACACAAATTGGAGAGAACCATGACGGTTAATAATCCTAGTAAAATCCTCTTACTATCGCTGCCTTTCTGGACGCCCCTGGTGCCGCCCCAGGGAATAGCCCATCTCAAACATTTTTTACAACACCACGGTTTTATCGTAAAAACAAATGACGCCAATACCGTAGAAGAATTTAAAGAACTTTACAACAAATATTTCGAACTGCTGCGGAACTTTGTTCCCGCCGATAAGCAGGGCAATTTTTTTAATATCGGCCACGATGTAATGCGCAACCACCTGGTGGCCCATATCCATTATACCAATGAGGATGAATACCGGGAATTGATAAGATTAATCGTTTACCGGACCTATTTTACTGGATTGGACAGGTCACAGTTAGACGAATTAAATGGTATAATGACGGAGTTTTACCGGAGATTGGAAAACTATATCCTCAACTTATTGAAAGAAGAGAACCCCGGCGTGCTGGGAATTTCAGTATACAGGGACACCATCGGCCCTTCCATGTTTTCTTTCCGGTTGGCCAAAGAGAGATATCCTACCATAAAAACCGTCATGGGCGGCAGCGTGTTTTCCGATCATCTATTGAAAGGAACGCCGAATTTCGAATTTTTTTTAGAGAAAGCCCCGTATATTGATCACATCATTATCGGGGAAGGACAGAATTTGTTTTTAAAGTTGCTCCAGGGCCAGTTACCCGGGACGCAGCGGGTGTTCACCCTGGCCGATATCGGCGGCGAGCCCCTTGGGGATTCGCCCCTGAATTTCCCGGACATGACGGATTTCAATGCACGCCGCCATTACCCATACCTCTCCGGCCAGGCGTCTTCCAGTTGCCCCAACCAATGCAGCTTTTGTAATGTAGCAGCTTTTTGGGGCAAATACCGGGAAAGGGACCCGAAGCAGACCGTCGCTGAAATGACCACGCTGTATAAAATGTATGGCCACCAATTATTCTTTATGAATGATTCCTTGTTGAACCATATTGCCCCCGCTCTATCCGAAGAGTTTATCAATTCCGACATCGCCCTGTACTGGGACGGTTACCTCCGGGTGGATGACGCTGTCTGCGACCTGGACACGACATTGCAGTGGCGGCGCGGCGGTTTCTACCGGGCTCGCCTTGGCGTTGAAAGCGGTTCCCAACACGTATTAGATCTGATCCATAAGGGTATCACTCCCGCCCAAATAAAAGAAGCCCTATTCAGCCTGGCCAACGCCGGCATCAAAACCACGGCCTACTGGGTTATTGGACATCCGGGCGAAACAGAAGACGATTTTCAACAAACCCTGGAACTACTGGAAGAAATAAAAGAATACATTTATGAAGCCGAATGCAACCCGTTTATATACGGCTACAGCGGACAGGCTGACACGGAACACTGGAAAGATAAACGGAAATTACTCTACCCGGAAGAGGCCGACGACCTGTTGGTGATTCGCTCGTGGTATGTTGACGATTCCCCTTCCCGGGCAGAAACTTATCAGAGGGTTAGCCGATTCGCCCAATGCTGCGAACGGTTGGGGATTCCCAATCCCTATTCGCTTCATGATATTTACCTGGCGGACAAACGCTGGCAGACGCTTCATAAAAACGCCGTCCCTGCCCTGGCGGATTTTGGAGCCGGAAATGCCTATATCGATGAATGTAAATATGTAAAACAGAAAATACGAATAACGCCCTTATTAGAAATAGAAGGTGATTTCGGTTTTTAGGTTTCACTAATTATACCAGGAGGAGGGCATCATCATGCAAGAAACAGTTAAATCAAGTAAACGGGCAATTCTCTCCAGTCAACACATCAAGGAAGAAAAATACTGGCTGGAGAAACTTTCCGGGATTTTTGAAAAAAGTACATTTCCCTATGATTATAACCGTCCGGGGAACAAAGCCGGAGAATATCCAGCCGATACGACCGAATCCCTAACTTTTGAATTTGAAGGTGAAATATTTTCGCGGTTAATGAAATTGAGCAACAACTCCGACATCCGGATGCATATGATTCTTACTGCGGTATTGGTGGTACTACTGGAAAAATATACCGGTCAGCGGGATATCATCATCGGGGCGCCTGCTTTAAAACAGGAGGTCGAGGCAGATTTTGTGAATACGGTATTGATATTGAGGAATACGCTGGAAGATTATATGACTTTTAAAGATTTACTACTGCAGGTGAAACAGACAATGGTAGAAGCCGCCCAGTTTCAAAATTACCCGGTGGAAGTGTTGCCCTATCACCTGGGACTGCCTTTTAGCGGCGATGATGATTTCCCATTATTCGATACCGTCCTGTTGCTGGAGAACATTCATGATAAGGCATATATACGCCATATTCGTATAAATATGATTTTTACTTTTTCGAGAACAGGGGAAAACCTACAGGGAACATTGGAATATAACGCGCTGAGGTACGATAAAACCACGGTCCGTCGAATCCTGTCCCATTACCGGCGAGTATTGGAAGAGGTCCTTACCGATGTAAACATCAAGATATCTGCTGTTGAAATCATGACCGATCATGAGAAGCACCAACTCCTGGAAGAATTGAAAGGTACTGACGTGGATATACCATGGAATAAAACGCTTCCCGAATTGTTCCGCGAACAGGCGGAACAAACCCCCCACCATATCGCACTGGTAGGGGTAGGGGGTACTTGCGATCGATCCGGACCGTACAATATATCTATGACATACGAGGCATTGGCGGAAGCTTCCGGCGGTTTGGCGAGACTATTAAAACAGAAGGGAGTGGGGCCGGGGGCCATTGCGGCCATATACGCTGAGCGTTCCGTGGAGATGGCGATAGGATTATTGGGAATATTAATCGCCGGGGGCGCTTATCTTCCATTGGAACAAGGAAGTCCTCCCCAAAGTAAAATTTTCCGCTTAAAAGATAGTAGAGCACTTGCGTTGCTTTTTACCGGCGAAATAGGCAGCGATGATATCGACTCATCCGTTTCCATCCTCATTCGCCTGGAGAATTTTTCCCATTATTCCTGTAGTGATATAGAACCGAATAGCGCCTTTAGTTCTTTAGACCCTGCCTATATCATTTATACTTCCGGCACCACGGGCAGGCCCAAAGGTGTGGTGGTGGCGCACCGGGCCGCTGTAAATACATTACTTTGCCGTAAAGATGAATACCGGATGACAACCCGGCATACCTCGCTCCAGTTGTTTTCTTATGCCTTCGATGGTTTTATCACCAGTTTTTTTACTCCCCTACTTTCCGGGTCCAGGGTAATATTGCCTGGGGAAAATGAAGTGAAAGACATACAACAAATCATATTGGACCTGGTTCGTCATCATGTTAGCCACTTTATTTGTGTTCCCCCGCTGTACCAGGCCATTATTGAGAACTTATCGATTGTAGAAGCATCATCCTTACAGGTGGTGACCCTGGCAGGGGATGTGCTTTCTCCTGGGCTTTTGGAAATCAGCAAACAGAAAAACCCGGGCCTGGAAATTGTCAATGAATACGGTATAACTGAAGCCGCTGTTATGTCTACTATCTATCGACATCAAGAAAAAACCGGGCGTATTGTTATTGGCCGTCCTATATGGAATACCTATATCTACATTATGGATCAGCGGTCCCGGTTGCAGCCCGTTGGGGTTCCCGGTGAATTATGTATTGGCGGTGTTGGGTTGGCTAGGGGATATTTAAATAAATCGGAACTGAGTGCAGAAAAGTTTGTAACCAAAAGTTTTGCAGGGGGTGCAGGGGGGCGGTTTTACAAAAAAGCCCCCCTGCTTTACAAAACAGGCGATCTGGCGCGGTGGTTGCCTGATCCTGCAGCGCAAGAAGCATATACAATTGAATTCCTGGGGCGCAAAGACCACCAGGTTAAGATCAGGGGATTTCGCATTGAGCCCGGTGAAATCGAACACCGGCTGATTGAACTTCCAGGGATCAAAGATGCCGTGGTCATGGCCAATGAGAATGAACGAGGCGATAAGTCCCTCTATGCTTACCTGGTTCCCCGTCAGCCCGGCGACAGCGACGATGTGGAAATAAACATCGCGGCAATTCGCGCTGCGCTGTTAAAACATTTACCCGATCACATGATCCCCACACATTTTGTGAAATTAGAACGGGTGCCCCTGACTGCCACTGGAAAGATTGACCGTAGGGCGTTAACGGCGAGGAATGTTTCCGCGGTCTCAGGGATTCGTTTTACGGTGCCTGGAACCCCGGTAGAAAAAAAATTGGCGGATTTATGGGCTAACCTGTTGGATAAAAAGCAGGTTGGGGTGGACGACAATTTCTTTAGTATCGGCGGCGATTCCATCAAGACTATCACGTTACTAAACCAAATTAACAACGAATTCAAAACCAAACTAAAGGTAATCGACTTATATGAAAACGAAACTATTACAAAACTGGCCCGCAAGGTAGACCTGGTAGTGCAGGAGACGGAAAACGCAGAGGAAGAATTACTATTAAAAGAAACCACAGCGAAGATCGAGACCTTGAAACAAAAGATAATCGAAGAGTATCACCTTACCGGTATCGAAGACATCTACCCGGTCAGCGATATCCAGGAGGGCCTGATTTTTTACGGCATGAGAAACGCAGATGAGGCACAATATCACATCCAGTTCGTGTATCAAATAAAACAGTGGGATTTCGATCCAATCCTGTTTAAAAAGGCATTGAGCCTATTGGCCCAAAAGCACAGTATGTTGAGGACTACCTTCAATTTGGTGGATTACCCGGAACCGGTGCAATTGGTTCATCAAGATGTGGTATTGGATGTTGAACATTACGACATTTCGCATATGGCTCCAGTGGAGCAGGAAGGTTTTTTGAAAGAAGTATTGAAGAAAGATAGAGCGCATGCTTTCGATATCAGTCGTTTACCTTTGTGGCGCATGAAAACCGCTTTATTGGGGAACGATAATATCGCCCTGGTATCCACGCTGCATCATGTAATCGGTGATGGCTGGGGATCCGCATCTTTTAATACCGAATTGGGAAATACTTACCAGGAATTGAAAGGAACCCCTGGTTTTACCCCGGTAAAATTAAAAAGTAGTTATAAAGATTTTATTATCCGTCAGGTGGCTGAAAAAGAGCGGAAGAAAGCGGCTGAATTCTGGAAAAAAGAACTGGAAAATTACAAGCGGGCCGATTTCCTGGTTACCCCGAAGACCGATGCAACATCTCTGGATATACTAACTCACTACCATCTTTTGGAAGAAGCCTTGTTGGTAAATTTGAAAGAGACTGCTTTCAAAATAAATACCAGCGTGAAACACCTGTGTTTTGCCGCGTACAATTATATCATCGGCATGCTCTCTTATGAGAAAGATTTCGTCGTAGGATTACTCACCAACAACAGGCCCCCTATCGAAGACGGCGAAAAAGTCTTCGGGTGTTTTTTAAATACTGTGCCTGCCAGGATTAATATACCCATCGGCGCGCGGTGGTTGGATTACCTGGAAACAGTTGATAAAAAACTACTGGAGATAAAGAGGTATGACAGCATGTCTTTATTTGAAATCGCCCGGCTGGTAGGTGAGAATCCCAGGCATGGCAATCCCTTTTTCGATACCTTGTTTAATTTTGTTGACTTTCATATTTACAGTCAATTGAGCCGACCGTCCGGCACCAATGGAGGCGGTCAAGAGACGAACTCCCAGGACCCGGGATTCCGTGTGCCCGGTCGGCAGGATACCAATACTTACTTCGATTTCGAAATCAGTACCACCCAGGATCGTTTCCGTCTTCGCTGCAGGTACAATAGAACAGCCATTAGCGATGCGATGATTGGGAAAATATGCACTTATTTTGAAAATATTCTGAAGGAGTTTATCTACAGGCCCGGCGTGGTTATGAGCCACGAAAACGTACTGCCTGGGGAAGAAAGACGAAGAATATTGGTTGAATTTAACGACACTGCGGCGGATTTTTCCCGGGAAAAGACCATGCATCAACTCTTCGAGGAACAGGTAATGAGATCGCCGGAAAGAGTGGCGGTAATCGACCGGGATGGGGTAGTGCCGTGGACATATGAAGAACTAAATAAGAGATCAAATCGATTGGCCAGGGTGTTACGAAAGAAGGGATTGAAACTCGGCGGCTTGGCGGCAGTGATTATGGACCGTTCCGCCCATATGGTGACGGCGGTCATGGCTGTCCTGAAAGCCGGCGGAGCCTATGTTCCCTTTGAACCTTATTTACCGGATGAACGAATCCGGAAATTAATAGAATCGCTGCATATCGAGATAGTTATCACCAATGAATTACAATTGCCCAAAGTGGGACGAATATCTCGAACATTACCATTTCTTACTCAGATTATTTGCCCCGAGCAGTCTCCCGGAGAATCGGCGTTTGAAGAAGGCGAAAATCTGTCCCCTATGGTAGAAGCAGGGGATATCGCATATATAATTTTCACTTCAGGTTCCACCGGTGTACCTAAAGGGGTTGTGGAGACCCATCGCCCGGTGATAAACGTAATCGAATGGGTGAATAAGACTTTTGCAGTGGGTTATCCCGATAAACTATTATTTGTGGCCTCGTTGAATTTCGACCTATCGGTGTACGATATATTCGGGATATTGGCTTCAGGTGGTTGTTTACGGGTGGTAGATACGGAAGATATCAAAGATCCCCAGGCACTGCTGGATATCATTATGAATGAAGGGATCACGTTCTGGGATTCGGCGCCCGCGGCATTACAGCAGTTGGCGCCGTTTTTCCATGAAGTCGGCAATTACCCCGTCGAAAGTCGTTTACGGCTGGTATTTTTAAGTGGAGACTGGATACCTGTGCTGCTGCCGGACGCCGTGCGGGGGGCGTTCCCGCTTGCCCGGGTGATCAGCCTTGGGGGCGCTACCGAAGCCACCATTTGGTCCAACTATTACCCCATTGAGGAGGTTGATCCCTCCTGGGTCAGTATCCCTTATGGCAAACCCATCCAGAATGCCAAATATTATATCCTCGACCCACAAATGGAATTATGTCCTATCGGTACTCCTGGGGACCTTTATATTGGTGGCCAGTGCCTGGCATCAGAATATAAAAATGACCCGGGCTTAACCACTGCTAAATTTATCGCCAATCCCTTCGTACCTGGCGAAAAGATATATAAAACCGGGGACCTTGCCCGCTGGTTTGAAGACGCTAATATGGAGTTCCTGGGACGCAAAGACCACCAGGTAAAAATCAGGGGATACCGCATCGAACTGGGGGAGATCGAGAGCCGTTTACTGGAGCATGAAGAGATACATGAAGCAGTGGTATTGGTAAAAGGGAGCAGTCGGGACGATAAATACCTGGCGGCTTATTTTACCGCCGGACAGGAGTTGGAGGCGGGAGAATTGAAAACTTTCTTATTAAAAGAATTGCCCGAGTACATGACGCCCCGCTGCTTTATACAATTGAAAAAAATGCCGGTATCCGCAAACGGGAAATTAGACCGCAAAGCACTTCCTGAGCCGGAGTTAACCAGTGAAAACGGTGTAGCGTATACCGCACCTGGAAATGAGGTGCAGGAGAGATTGGTGGATATCTGGTCGCAAGTATTGGGAGTGGAGAAAGAGTCGATCGGGATTAACGCGGATTTTTTCCAACTGGGCGGCCATTCGTTAAATGCCACCATGGTGATATCGCGGATTCACAAAGAATTTAACGTCAAAGTGCCGCTGGCGGAGATATTTAACAGCCCAACCATTAAAGGATTATCGGAAATTATAAAAGGTCTGGAAGAAGACAGATTCGAATCGATTGAACTATCCGAAAAAAAAGAATACTATTTCTTATCGTATGCCCAGAAACGAATATATACTGCTCTTCAGCTTCAAGCCGACAGCACAAGCTATAATTTAGCGACTATTTTACGACTAACAGGGGAACTTGATTGTGAACGCTTGCACGACGCCTTCAGGCAATTGATCGAAAGGCATGAAGCCTTGAGGACTTCATTTGAAATTATAGGAAATGAACCGATTCAAAAAATTCATGATAAACATGACGTTGAATTCACCATCGAATATCGCAGTTCGGGAGAAGGACTTACCACATTAAAAAACAATATCCGGGCCTTTAATTTAACGCGGGCTCCTCTGCTGAGAGTACTCCTGTCACAAACAGGAAACCATGAATTCGCGATGATGATGGATATATCTCACCTCATATCGGACGGCATTTCCTCCATGCTTATGTTAAAAGAATTAATGACATTGTATAATAAACAGGAATTACCACTGCTAAATATACAATACAAAGATTTTTCAGAATGGGAAAGCCGCTTGTTTCGTACAGGATATATAAAAAAGCAGGAAGATTTCTGGATCGATGTATTCAAGGGCGAATTACCCATATTGGAGTTTCCCATTGATTTCCCCAGGCCCGATGTAAGAAGCGTCGAGGCAGGCGC
>JAUPLE010000960.1 GCA_030837085.1 Acidobacteriota bacterium
GCTCTTCCGATCTCCACCCCTGAAGATACCATGGAAGTCACCATGCAAGATAAAACCACTATCCATGATGATCTTCAATTTTCTGAACAGGCCACCCTCCATGATACCCTCCATGATAATCCACAAATAATAAATCTTCTAAATATTTTGCAGGAAGAAGGAGAAATATCCAGAGATTATCTGTTAACTAAATTGGATTTAAATGATAGGTCTAATTTAAGAAATAGCTATCTCAAGCCAGCTTTAAAAGCAGATTTAATAGAACTAACCTTACCTGAAAAACTAAAAAGCAAAAAACAAAAATACCGTTTGACAGAAAAAGGCAAAACGTTTCTAAAAAACATCCAGGTTACCCCGGAAGTTACCCCGGAAGCTACCATGCAAGATAAAACCGCTATCCATAATGATCTTCAAGTTTCCGATCAAATTACCATGCAAGATACCATGCAAGTCACCCCGGAAGCTACCATGCAAGATAAAATCGCTATCCATGATGATCTTCAAATTTCCGATCAAATTACCATGCAAGATACCATGCAAGTCGCCCCGAAAACTACCATGCAAGATAAAACCACTATAGATGACGTTCTTCAATTTTCCGATCAAATTACCATGCAAGTTGAAATTCAAATGCAAAAATTCCTTGAATCTTGCTTGAAAGAAAAAAACCGAGAGGAACTACAAGATGCAATAGGATTAAAAAATCGAGATTACTTTAGAAAAAAATATCTTAATCCGGCAGTTGAGGCAGGACTGCTTGCTCTGACTATCCCGGATAAACCGAATAGCAAACATCAAAAATACCGCCTGACAGAAAAAGGCAAAATGTTTCTAAAAAACAGGACAAAACAACATGAATGATAATTCATCCTCGATCATATCCAAAGTATGGAGTTTTTGCAACACCCTGCGCGATGACGGCGTAAGCTACGGCGACTACCTCGAACAACTGACCTACCTCCTATTCCTGAAAATGGCAAACGAACTCTCCCGCCCCCTCTATAACCGCGCCCTGGCCATCCCCAACGAATTCAACTGGGAAAGTCTTACCAATAAAAAAGGGGCGGAGCTGGAGTCCCATTACAGCACCCTGCTGCGTGAGTTCGCTAAAGAAAAAGGAATCCTGGGCCAAATCTTTATCAAAAGCCAGAACAAAATCCAGGACCCGGCCAAACTCTCCCGCCTCATCGATATGATCGACAAAGAAGAATGGAGCACCATGGGCGCCGATATTAAAGGCCAAATATACGAAGGCCTCCTTGAGAAAAACGCCGAAGACACCAAAAGCGGGGCCGGACAATATTTTACTCCCAGACCGCTCATCAAAACCATGGTAGCCTGCATCCGCCCCGAGCCCATGAAAACCATCGCCGACCCCGCCTGCGGAACCGGTGGATTCTTTCTCGCCGCTTATGACTTCCTCGTAGAAAAATATGACCTCGATAAAGAACAAAAAAAATTCTTAAAATATAAAACCTTCTCCGGCAATGAAATCGTGGCCAATACCCGCCGCTTATGCCTGATGAATCTCTTCTTACATAATATCGGGGATATCGATACCGCGGGATATATTTCCAGCACTGATTCACTTGTCGCGGATACCGGCGACCGGTTCGATTATGTCCTCACCAACCCACCCTTCGGCAAAAAAAGCAGCATGACATTCACCAATGAAGAAGGCGAACAGGAAAAAGAAGACCTAACCTATAACCGCCAGGACTTCTGGACCACTTCCAGCAACAAACAACTCAACTTTGTCCAACATATCCATACCATTTTAAAAATCGACGGCAATGCCTCTGTCGTTGTGCCGGATAATGTCCTCTTCGAAGGCGGCGCCGGCGAAACCGTTAGAAAAAAACTTCTGGAAAACACGGACCTCCATACCATTCTCCGTTTGCCCACAGGTATATTCTATGCCCAAGGAGTCAAAGCCAATATCCTCTTCTTTGAAAATAAACCGGCCGGCAAAGACCCCTGGACAAAAGAAATATGGATATATGATTACCGCACCAATATCCATCACACCTTAAAGAAAAATCCCTTGAAATTTGAAGACCTGGCGGATTTCATCCATTGCTATAATCCCAGTGATCGCCATCAGCGCAAGGAAACCTATGATCCGGGAAATAACCCGGATGGAAGATGGAGAAAGTTCTCCCTGGATGAGATTTTAAAAAGAGATAAAACCAGCCTGGACATCACGTGGTTGAAAGATAAGAGTTTGGCAGACCTGGATAATTTGCCTGATCCGGATGTACTGGCAGAGGAGATTATCGAAAACCTTGAAGCTGGTTTAGAGAATTTCAAAGAGATATACATTGTATTAAAATAATGGTAGATAGAATTATGAACGATGAAGAATAAGGGGTCAGGATTCAGGGATCAGAGGTCAGGATTAGGATAAAAGGAAGCAAGAAAAAGCGGAAAAAACAATCTGTTTCAATCAGTGTAATCGCCGTTACGTGGACAAGAGGTGAGTTTTTTTAATGAAGCCATAGTTGAATTTTATCCCGGAATCTGCTATACATGTACCAGGATGAATTACCAAATGCCTGGACATATACCGGTTCTTAAAAACGAAGTGGCTGATCTGTTAAATATAACAGGAGAGGGGATTTTTTTCGACGGCACTGTGGGCCTCGCCGGCCACAGCTCAGCAATCCTAAATGCGAACTCCACTAACTACCTCTACGGCGCCGACAAAGACTCCGAAGCCATAGAATTCGCCAAAAAAAACCTGGAACCTTTTTATGGCCGGTTTACTCTCTTTCATTCTGACTTCCGTAATATTAAAAACCTCCTCCCTCCCAAAGTCATTGCGAAAATAGACGGCTTTTTGTTTGACCTGGGAGTCTCCTCTTTCCAACTGGATAACCCGGACAAGGGATTTGCTTACGCCCAGGATTCCCCCCTGGATATGCGCATGGATAAAAATCAATCGCTATCGGCCTTCGAGGTAGTGAACCATTACAGCCACGATCAATTGTCAGATATTTTTAAAAGGTACGGGGAACTGGATAACCCGGCGCGAATTGTCGACCAGATCGTGTTCCACCGCAAAACTAAAAAAATTGAAAACACCGGGGAACTTAAAACGATTATCCGGCGCGTCGCCCCCCAACAAAAAACCATGGACCCACTGGCGAGAATTTTCCAGGCCATCCGCATCGAAGTGAACGGCGAGTTAACCGGCCTGGAAGATTTTTTTGACGACCTATTCAACATGATGAAACCAGGCGCAAGAGTGGTTGTTATTTCCTTTCATTCGCTGGAAGATAGAATTGTAAAATCAGCGCTAAAGGACGCCAGGGAAAAAGGCATCATGGAAATCCTGACGTCGAAACCTATAACGGCCCAGGATAACGAAGTAAAAATGAATCCACGGTCCCGCTCGGCTAAATTAAGAGCCGGTGAGAGAAGAAATTGTTTATTATTAGCCGCTAAGGTCCCGGCGGGACACCCAAAAAAGGCGAAGGGGCGCGAAGTTAATGACTGAAAATAAAATTATTGCCACATTATACATTGTCTCAACGCCCATTGGCAACCTCGACGATATTACCTACAGGGCTGTTCAAGTCCTGGGGAATATCGATGCGCTGGCTTGCGAAGATACACGCCAAACAAGGAAAATATTTACACGGTACGATATCCCCGCGCCTAAGATTTTTTTCGCTTACCACGAGCACAACGAAGAAGCGGCCGGGAGAAAAATAATAAAACTTCTCCAGGAAGATAAACGCATTGCCCTGTGCACCGACGCCGGGACACCGGGCATCAGCGACCCGGGGTACCGCATTATTTCCGAAGCGATTAAACAGGGTTTTCATGTGGAAATTATCCCCGGTCCCAGCGCCGTCACTTCGGCCCTGCTGGCTTCGGGTTTGCCGACCTCCAGTTTTACCTTCAAAGGATTTCCCCCGCGCAAACCGGGCCAACGAAAAAAATTCCTGACCATGGAGAAAGACCTGCCCCACACGCTGGTATTTTTCGAGTCCCCCCAGCGAGTGGAAGCTTTTTTAATGGATGCTTTGGATACCCTGGGCAATCGCATGGCCGCTGTATGCATCGATATGACTAAAATGTTCGAAGAGATTCACAAGGGTTTTCTTGAAGAACTGGTCCAGCTTTTTACGGGTAAGAAAATAAAAGGCGAAGTGACCCTGGTCATTGCCGGGAACCATCCGAAATTTATAAAAGAAATGGAACCATGCCAGCCGCCAAAAACACAAAAAACTCAAATGAAACAAAAAAGTCTGAAGAAACAAATGAAAAAGGTGAAAATGGAAAATGCCTGAGCACAATGATTTTTTAAAAGTTCTTGAGACTGCCCACGGCAGCCTGCAATTGCCTACTTTTTTACCTGATGCCACACGGGCCGTGGTTCGTACGATTGATTCCAGGGATATCGAAGAGAGCGGTATCAAATGTTTGATGGTAAATGCCATCCATTTATCCAACCATCCCGGTATTTCAGTCATCAAAGCCCACGGCGGGATTCACCGGTTTATGAAATGGAACGGCCCTATTTTCTCCGATTCCGGCGGATTCCAGGTTTTCTCTTTGATTGAAAGCGCTTCTAAATTGGGCAGCGTGACCAAACGGGGTTTTGTTTACCGCCTGGAAAAAGCGGGTAAGAAACAGATATTAACGCCGGAGAAGAGTATCCAGAAACAATTTCAAATCGGTTCCGATATTATGTTTTGCCTCGACTACTGCACTCATCCCGGCGCCGATGATACTCATCAACGCAAGAGCGTTGAGATCACGATTGATTGGGCTAAGCGATGCCGTCAGGAGTTTGACCGGTTGGTGCAAAATTTAAAGAGCGGGGAGAACCGGCCCTTGCTTTTTGGGGTAGTCCAAGGGGGAAACAATAAAGAGCTGCGCACGATGTGCATGGAAGGTCTTTTTGAAATTGGTTTCGATGGCTATGGGTATGGAGGTTGGCCGGTGGATGATGAGGGAAATCTTGTAGAGGCAGTGGGACTTGTGGCGGAACGGATTCCGCGTCATTTGCCTTTGCACGGATTAGGGATTGGGAAGCCGGAGAGTGTGGTTCGGGCGTTTCGGATGGGGTACAATATATTCGACTGTGTGTTGCCTACGCGGGATGCGCGGCACCGGCGGTTGTATGTTTATAATGACAGGATCGGAAAATTGGATTTTAGGGGTACTGATTTTTATAGTTATCTTTACATCCAGGATAACAAGTATGTGCGGGACTCTGGGCCGGTGGATGCGTACTGTGATTGTTTTTGTTGTCGTAATTATTCGCGGGCGTATTTGCATCATTTGTTAAAGGTAGAGGAGCCGTTGGTAAATCGTCTGGCCACGATTCACAATCTCCGGTTTTACAGCCGGTTAATGGAAGTTATATTATATTAAAAACAAAAGTTTTGTGGGGTCCAGGGGCGGTTTTTCAAAAGAGCCCCTGGCTGCCAGAGGCATTAATGAATATCAATGACATTATTTTCCAGGAATTGAAGGCGAGCAAAAAGTACAAATATGTATGTGAGGATACGCTTAATCGTATAGCGGGTTGGGCAGTGGAGCGGTATGATCCGAAGAAAGCGGTGAAAGCGGCAAAGAATAAACTTCACCAGGTTTATGGGGCGTATTTTGAGAAAATGAATTTGGACAAAATCCGGGAACAAATGGAGAAACTGGCCGGGATCGGCAGCCCGGATGAAACCGTACTCAAAGCGACTGCTTTGACCATTATGAAACATCATACCTCTACTGCTGAGCGGCTGCCGTTTATGGAGCAATTTTACAGGGATTTATTTGCCAGGATTGGGAAACCGAGGAAGATACTGGACCTGGCTTGCGGGTTGAATCCGTTTTCCGTGCCCTGGATGGGGTTGGAAGCGGGTGTGGAATATTTTGCTTTTGATATTGATACGCGGTTGATGAGCGCCATTAACGAATTTTTTAAATATTTAGCCGGGCCATATATGGCTCGATGTTCGGACATCCTTGTTTCGCTGCCGCAGGAAGAGGTGGATGTGGTTTTTCTCTTGAAAACTTTGCCCTGCCTGGAGCAGCAGGAGAAGGGGATCAGTGAAAAGTTGATAAAGGCATTAAAGGCTAAATACGTTGTCATTTCATTTCCATCAAAAAGCCTCACTGGGAAAGCAAAGGGGATGGCGGGTCATTATGGCCGGTTTATTTTAGGAATTCTTGAGAAAATGAGATTGGGGTATTTTAAAATGGAGTATGCCAATGAGGTGTTTTATATTGTTGGAGAAAGGAATGATGAATGATGAAAAAAGATGGTCCGAGTTTGTCCGTGTTCGTCCGTGGCCCATTTTTTTGTGGGATGATTGGGTATAGGGTATAGGCCGATATGTTACCCTTTGTGTCCTGAAAGATAAAATGTTTTCAGCAGTTGTTCAGCAGCGGCAGTTGGCAGGAGAGATTCGTTTAAAACAGATTCTTTTATCCGCGGGAACAGAGCCCGAACCTCGGAATTATTGTAAAAATTGTCTTTCAAGTAATTTTCAATCATCGAATATACCCATTCCAACGCCTGGTTCTTGCGCCGCTCCGCAAATATCCCCGATTCTTTGGTTTGTTTTTCAAAAGCTTTAATAATTTCCCAGGTTTCCGGCACGCCTTCGCCCGTTAACGCCGAACAGGTAAACGCATGCGTCAGCCATCCCCTGGTAGCAGGAGCCAGGTATTTCAAAGCCATGGCATATTCCTGTCGCGTCAATAAGGCTTTGGGTTTATTGGGACCGTCGGCTTTATTTACTACCAATGCATCCGCTAATTCAATGACGCCTTTCTTGATGCCCTGGAGTTCATCGCCGGCGCCGGCAATCATGACCAGCAAAAAGAAATCCACCATGGAACGCACCGTGATCTCACTTTGCCCCACGCCCACGGTTTCCACCAGGATCAAATCATAACCCGCGGCTTCGCAAACCAGGATGGTTTCACGGCTCTTGCGGGTAACACCCCCCAGTGTACCGCCAGAAGGAGATGGCCGGATAAAACATCCCGGCTGCCGGGAAAGTTTCTCCATCCGGGTTTTATCTCCCAGGATACTGCCTTTGGTAACCGTGCTGCTGGGGTCAACCGCCAGGACAGCTACTTTGTGCCCTTGTTCCAGTAAATAACAGCCCAGGGTTTCGATGAGGGTGCTTTTCCCTGCGCCCGGGACGCCCGTGATTCCAACGCGCAGCGATTTCCCGGAATAGGGGAGCAATGCTTTCAGGACTTCCCTGGCTTTGTCATAATGGTTAGGGGAATTGCTTTCGATCAGGGTAATGGTGCGGGCCAGGATGGTTTTATCATTGTTAAGCACGCCCTTGACGTGGTCCTCTACGGATAATTGAGTCCTCTGGGCGTGGGGTTTGTGGGGAATCTTCTTAAGAGTGGACTTCATATCGATGCCGCGCTTTACTCTTATAGTAAAGGCATCGCCC
>JAUPLE010000961.1 GCA_030837085.1 Acidobacteriota bacterium
GATCTTGAAAACCACTAAGAATTTTATTTGTATGTTTAATAATTGTCATTATCTATTCTCCTCAATAAAGTGTCGGATACAATCCAGAATTCCATGACCGTATTTATAGTTAGACCAATAATCCACCTCATTTTTTAATATTGGTGCAGCATTTGCCGGTGCTGCCGAGAAACCGCATTCTTTCAAAAAGGGTAAATCGTCTTGACCGTCACCTATTCCAAGGCAATACTCAGGTAATACTCCAACTTCTTTTAACATCCATTCTAATCCTGTTTTCTTATTGATATCCATAGGCAAAAGGTTAATAAACGTATGTGTTTTGTATATTCTAAGTTTATCTTTCAATAATTCCTGTAATGATAGCCAATTCATAACGATGTCATAAAGTTTCTCTAGCGCTTCCGAAGTTTTATTAAAGGGATACACAGTCACAGCCACTTCTTTACCAGGCTGAACAAATCCGATTCCATTTCCTTCAATATATCGAGATAATTTTGCCTTGCAAATCGTTATTGATTCACGTAAGGAGGCATTAAGACCGGGAAAGAATGAGATATTATATGAAATCGGTTTGAACAAACCGCATCCCCATTCAAAAATACCAAAGGTTTCTCCATCAATTAACTGAAGAATGGCTTCTAGATAAGGCTGCGGACGGGCGGTTATCACTGCTAACCATGGTGTATTTAAATCCTGTGCAATGTAATTGCGGAGTTTATTAAGTTCTCCAAATACTTGCAAGTCTACCGGCATACCTCGACCCGCTGTTAAACACCCGTCTAAATCAGTAACAACCAGTTTGATGCTCATTTCATGTCCTTTTTTTTTCTTCCATACGTATCTTTGCTGCCAAGAGTCCTATAACCGTCCATGAACTGCGGATTTCACCTCGAAAAACCATATTAATGGCTTCATCAAAATCAAACCAGCGTTGTTCAAATTTTCCCTCCAGTTCTGGGGTTGAGTCGACAGTCTGCTTTATCCCCGTTGCAAGATAAAGATACAGCTTTTCATTACCAAAAGAGTTCTCAGGATAATAGTAATCTTTTAAAAGAGGCTTCAGGGAATTGACAATCAAACCTAACTCCTCACGTAACTCTCTTTCCATACATTCAAGGGGAGTTTCATTTTCCCGATTGCGCCCTCCGGGAAGATCCCATGTGTATTCATCGCCAGTTTCATTGCGAAGAGGAAAACGTGGAATACGTAGTAGTGGTATTCTGTTACGAGAGTCAATACAAATTGCGGCACAAGCGAAAAACTTATACTCAATGGTAAAGAAATCACTGGGGGGAGAACCGGTAATAGGAAATCGAACCTGGTGGACAAGAACGTCAAAGTACGGATTATTACGAAATCTCTCTGTTAAAACAGATGTAGTTTCGGTTACATTAAATATATTCTCAAGCCCCATTTATTCCCCTCCTTCGCTATCTTTTTCATAATTAAAGGATACATTGCCAAAGGTTGTATTATCATCCTCAAACCAGATGGTGATATATAGACTCTTCACATTATTACGCCAAATCTTTAATTGTGGAGTTATGACGTTTTTTAATATATGTTTCCAATTGCTAGGTTTGGTGTCATATTTAAGATGAATATCCACCTTGGATTCTCCTGTGAAAGATAGTTCTTTGAGATTAATACTACCAAATTCATCTACACTGGAATGGGATATCTCTCCTTCACTCTCTGGCCTTCCCCAATTCTGTATGACATCGCATATTGCTAATAAAAAAATGAGTGGATTTTTGGAAAGAGATATCTCACTTTTGACTCTCTCAGGACATTCTATACGTTTATAGAGAGATTGAGCAACCCGGCCTTCATGGAAAATGATTGCAGCTAAAATGCGATCCATAGAATCTTTGCCAAGATTTTTTTTCTGGAATTCTTTTTCTACCATTGTTGCACTTATAAGAGAGTGGTTATGGGATGTTTTCCCGAGTGCTGAAGGGAATGCTAGGCTGTGAAGCACTGAACCCACTTCTTTTTGAACAGCGATATCAGAAAAAAGTCCCATTATACTTTTTTCCATTCGATAGTAGCTTTTATAATAATCCTCAATCGAAAGAATTGAGAAAGGCGAGAATTGAACATCAACGTTATGCGGAAGATTCAGGCTTCCTTTCACAAATGCCTGAAAAACCTGGTTTAGTTTCTCGATGGGCAAACCGATGTCGTGAAACATGGCTGATAGAAACCACTCCTTCAAAATATTTTTCTTATCAATATTATTGATGAATTTATCAAGAATTTTTTTGGTTTTACTCAAGATCACAATCCCTAGAAGAAAAACGTTGAATTGATGCACAAAATGATGCCTATAAGCGGGAATTTCTTTTAATAGTATTTCATAATCGCGCATTCTGGAAAGAAGAGTGTTTGCCATATCCTGACAACCAAAAATACTTGCGATTTCCTTCGCTTTATCAACAACTTCATTTGAGTATTCCGCCAAGGTTCGCCATTCTGATTTTTGAGACTGTTTTTCCCTGGCAAATTTCTGGAGACATCTACAAAGCTGCTGTTTTTCAGCGAAAGTTTCCAGTGATTTTAGAAAATCCTTGTCTTGAAGATATTCCAAAATCGGTTTACCATACATTTGGTAGGGGGTATATGGTTTGCCATAGTATATATGATTGCGTCGTAGTAACAATGCGATGGCGTCAGCAAACATTTTGACAACAAATTTGTCTTGAGGAGTGAACCCTCCAATCTCCATTGGCTCAAGTGTCAATTTTAATTTATTCTCAACCTTTAACACTCCAAAAATGCTGGGAGTCGTACCTTCTTGCTTCACGGGATGTAAATAAATTGAATGGCATGGCTTTTCGGGATCTTCCCATTGATGTGGCCATAATTTACTGGCATGATGCTCAGAACCTTTTACTTCTTCATTAGTAGTTGCCTCTTGCGGCTCAATTTTATCATAACATTTGTACGTTAATCCCATTGGGTATTGCTTTTTCTTTGGTTTATA
>JAUPLE010000962.1 GCA_030837085.1 Acidobacteriota bacterium
GGCGTATCCGGGGTGATCTTACCAAACACGATATTCGCGGAGGATGTTTTACTGGGCCACGGCTCCCGGACCGAGAAAAAGAGATAATCGGAGTTCCAAAGGAAATTATTGTAGTCATAAATGGAAGAGGTTTCGGTTTCCGGTGAAAGGGAGGCGGCAATCCCCGCTGCCCCGGTGATGATGCTGCGAAACCATCCCGTGGCCCCCAACCCGGTGGAAACAATAATCCCACTGGATGAATGAGTTTCGGTTCGGTTGTCGAAGCGGATCGAATAGCGGGCGGATGTATGACTTTTCGGGCCGATGAAAAGATCGTTCACACCATACAAAGTCTCCCCGGTGTTCAAGGTGGCTTTTGCCATGGTTACCTCTTTGACGGGCCGTTTTTGATCAAACACTCCGGGAACGATATTGTGCAGGTCCCCGACGCCGAACGGGAGTAAAACGCCTTCCCAGCGCCGCGGATCGGGATTGACCCCGATAACCGTCTGGGTGGTGAGGTATTTAAGGACATTGGCCACCAGGCCGTCCTGGCCCAGGACCACCACGATATCTTTTTCACCGAAAAGGAAATTGGGAACAAACGTACGATCCACGATTTGCAGGCGTCCCAGCGTTGTTAGAATTCCTTCTGTTTGCCGGACAGCGGTTTTATACGTGCGATCTTCGGCCACGTAATCGGAGAAATCCGCGCCTAAATGTTCGATATAGAAACGGGCCTGGTCCGCGGTATTGAAACGGGCAATTAATTCGTCCAGGCGGGTTCGCCGGACAATGAGGATGATTTTATTTTCTGTTTGGCGGTCCATTACCGGGATTACCGGGGGGATTCCCGCGAGAGAAGTTCGCGGAGAAGTTCCGGGGAAACATTCAAGTGGCCGATTTTTTGGGCGCTTTCAGCCAGTTCTTTAAAGGCAATGGCCACCAGTTGGGCTGGGTCCATGCCGACGTTGGCCAGGGCCTGGATGATTTTGGCGTCGGACTGGGACAGGGCTTTCATCATGGCAGACAGGCCGTAAGCTTTGGCGTCCGCTTCTTCGCGGGCGTTGGCCGTGGCCAGCGCCACCAATTGTTTATTCTTATCTTCCAGGGCGATTTTCGACGCCATTTCCGCTTCTTCCAGTTCATGTTTCTTTTGCTGCACGGATTTTTCCGCTTCCATTTGCGTTTCCCTGATCTGGCGTTTCTTGTTTTCCACGGCGATTTCCGTATTAAGTTCATTTTCTTTGATGGCGCGTTCTTGTTCAACGGCGGCGTTTCGGCGGGCGTAAATCGCTTCGTCGGCTTTGCCCAGGATTTGCTCGCGCGCTTCCGCTTCCAGGGCGCGGGAGGTCTCCGGGTTGGGTTTAATGGCCAGGATCGAAAGCCCTAACACTTCGATTCCCAATGAGATGATCACGTCGGATTCCTGGAGTCCCTTTTGCAGTGAAGTCACCAGTGTATCGGAAAAGCCCAGCGCTTCGCGCAGGGGCATTGCTTTCAACGATGAGCGGGTAAGCACTTGCGCATGATTGATCAGGCGCATGGGTAATTTCTGGGGGTCGTCCGTGTTGTATCGTTTGCCGGTGGTTTCCAGGGTAAAGTTCATCAATTGTGACAGTTTCTTAGGGTCGGCCACGCGATAGGTAATTTGACCTTGAACAGTGACTTGCTGGAAGTCCGCGGCGACTTCTTCGAAGATAAAAGGAACATCGACGCTTTTGAGTGGGACCAGGACCAGTGAAGATGTCGGGGCGTAATAGAAAAATGAAAGCCCGGCGCCTTCGCGAACTATTTTCCCTCCTTTGTATTGGAGAATAAAATCCGTGGGTTGAACTTTAATAAATCGAATTCCAAACATATGTCCTCCTTTCGACTTCCGGCGTGAAGTCGAGGTTATTTAGTTTTGGCTGTGGAAATTAATTTTAGCACATCGGGATTTAATAAATCAAGCCGCCTTCCGAACCAGGATGCGTGGTTATCATTTGGCCAGGGTTCCATCTGCTTTTTTATCTGCACTGCCGCTATTTTCTTGTTCTCTTTTTTTTTTTTGTGTTTCGATATCTCCTTTTATAATAAATTCATTCCGGTAGACATATTCTTGCGAAAGAAGAATGAAGGCGGTCTGCGCCAACCTGGAATTTTGCATATACCACAGCATTTCCCTGACATGGTCCGTATTATCCCCGAAGGCATTATCCTCTACCGTTACGCCATCCATTTTCATGCCCTGGCGGAACATATTCCCTTGCCCGTGCAGTAAAAAGTCCAGGTTAACATTGTACAATCCTGAAAGGTTGAATAACATGTCGGACCCCGGCCGTTTTTTCCCTGTTTCAATATCGGACAGGGTAACCATTGTTATATCAAGGGTTTCGGCGAATTCTTTTTGTCTTAAATCCAATTTTTTCCTGATGTCTTTCAATCGGCGGCCAATGCCGGCCAAGTCCATGTTTGTTTTTTTCTTTTTCATTTTATGTTCACCTTTTCATCGGGTATTTGTTTTCCTGTTCACCCGGACGCCTGCCCGCCATAAATTAATTAATTTTTATATATTTTTAACTTGACAATATAAAGCTTTATTAATAAAATGGTTCCATGATTTACAGTAAACGATTTTCAGGGTCATGGGCTCGTGTATGGTATGAGCGGCAAATGCGGCAAAAGCGATATAATTACGCGGAAAAAGATGCGCAAAAATTACGGCAGTCTTCCGACGCAATAAGAATAGACAGGATACAATAATCCTATGTTTGCCTTTACTATCCATTCAACAAACAACCATCAACCTAACAAAAAAATTTACCCGTTCCGGGACTTTATTATATCAAATGGCGTCCCGGCAGTCAATAGCCGTGGTTTGATTTTCGCGGGAAGAAACCCCTTTCCCTTCCAGGATAAACAATGGTTTATAGAAATTTCAATAATACTTTAAATTTACCTCCTTATATAAGGTGCGTCCGGGAAAAACAAGGGAAAAATGCGTGGATTGTCACAAACGCCCGGCAAATGGCAAATCTACCGGGGGGAATGGTAAAACCACTGGTGGAAATGGCAATTCCCCTGGGGGAAATGGTAAAACCACCAAGGGGAGTGACAATTCCCTCAAGGGAAATGACCAACCCCTCAAGGGAAATCGCAAATCCCTCGAGGGAAATGACAAACCCCCCAAGGGAAATGGCCAACCCCTCGAGGGAAATGACAAAACCCTCAAGGGAAATGACCAACCCCTCGAGGGAAATGACAAAACCCTCAAGGGAAATGACCAACCCCCCGAGGGAATTGATATTCCCCCCGGTTTTTTTGGTAATTTGCGTTGGAGGTAGGGGAGAAGATCGGAGTTTTAATGATTTCCAAGATTTAAATTACAAATACATTTGAAAGGAGATTAAGCATGTCAGAGTCGACAGCATCAGAAACAAAATCAGAAACAAAAAAAGAAGTAACCACGAAAACGTCAAAGTTTAAAGACCGGGGTTTTCATACCAGGGTAGGATTAGCACAGTTCCTTTTGAGAGAGCTTCAAGGGGAAGAACCGCAGAACCTGGTCAGTTTCGGTATCCAATTACAAGCGGTAACCGACTTCGAGACCATTATCAACAAGGTAATAGGCACGGATAAGAAGCAGGAAGAGACAAAAGCCCTGTTAAAGACCTTGAGCGCCGATCTTCGAGAGGAAGTGGATGAAATGGACAACATGTATCTCA
>JAUPLE010000963.1 GCA_030837085.1 Acidobacteriota bacterium
GACATTCCAGCGTCAGGTCGAATTTGGAAGTATCCCGTTCATATTCATGGGGAGTGGCTTTTAAACCAGGAATCTCAACTTTCGAAATATCCAGGTCCTGGTAAACGAACATCGTATCGAACAATGGATTACGGCCCATATCCCTGGAAGCAGCCGTGCGCTTTACCAGGTCTTCATACTGATATTCCTGGTTTGCAAAGGCTTGCAGCGTCTTTTCCCTTACCTCGATTAAAAATTCGCCAATCGTTTTTTCACCAGCGGGTTCATTTTTCAAGGCCAGGGTATTGACGAACATCCCGATAATGCCTTCCAGGTCGCTGTGGACGCGGCCTGCCGTTGGCGTCCCCACTACGATCATTTCCTGGTGTGTTATCCTTGCCAAAAAGATATTATAAATGCTCAACAATAGCATATACAATGTGGCCCCTTTTTCCCGGGCAAACACCCGCAATGCCTGCGCATCCTTGTCATCTACAATAAATCTCTCCCCTCTTCCTTCAAAGCCCTGGACTTTCGGTTTTGGATAATCAATGGGCAGGTCCAGCACCGGTGTTTCAATCTCAAATTCTTTTAACCAGTACGCTTCCTGCCGCAGGATGGATTCCCCTTTCTGTTCAACTATTTCACGCTTCTGCCATTCGGAATAATCTTTATACTGCAAACGTAGTAAAAGCAATGATTCCCCTTTGTAAAGGGAAATAAATTCTTTGACCAATACACCCATCGAAACCCCGTCCGTAATGATATGGTGCATGTCTACCACTAATTCATACTTATTTTCCTCTATTCTTACCAGGCCTACCCGCATTAAAGGCGCTTTCGACAGGTCGAAGGGACGAATAAAACTTAATTGGCCCTCCCCGCCGAAGGGGCGTGTCTGTCCTTGTTCACCCATGAATAAGTCTTTATATTCAATCTCAAATTCCACATTATCATGTACCCTCTGTACAGGCTCATCATCTATGGTTTCAAATGATGTTCTTAAACTTTCATGCCTTTTTATCAACCCACGAAAACTATTTTCTAATTTTTCTTCATGAACCTCTCCCTCCAATTTCAATATAACCGGGAGGTTATAAGCAGTACTTGCCGGGTCCATGTGTTGCATAACGTATAATCTCGCCTGGGCAGAGGATAATGCATAATACTCTTTTTTCTCCACCGGTTCAATAAAAGCAAATTCCTGCCTGGCCGTATCTTTTAATTGCCCGGCCAGTTCGATGACCCTGGGCATTGGATATATCTCCGCTAGTGGAATTGCATCTCTAAATTCCTTATATTTCTCTGAATCTCTTATATGTTCGGCTATATCCATGAGCCTGGGTTTTAAAAATATCGCAGTCAATGGAATTATGGCATTTAATTCTTTATATATCTTTGAAATCAATACATTGGCTTTTAACGAGTGTCCCCCCAACTCGAAAAAGCTGGCATCCATACTAATAAAGTCCTTATCTATCCCCAGGATTCCCGACCAGATTTCAGTCAAGTTTTCTTCCAGCGAGTCTCTTGGACCAATAAATCCTTCTCCTGCTTTTTTTACGGGTTCCGGTAATGCTTTCCTGTCTAATTTACCGTTGGGCGTCAAGGGCATTTTAGCCAAATTTACAAAATACCCCGGTATCATATAAACCGGCAATTAAGCAGATAAATATTCCCGCAATTCCGAGGTTTTTAATTCTCTAGCTGCCGCCACATATGCGCATAGATTGTATTCTTTTTGTCCTCCCATACCTTCTTCTTTTGCGATTACTACTGCCTCTTTTATTTCCGGGTGAGTAAGCAAGCAATTTTCGATTTCGCCTAATTCAATGCGAAAGCCTCGAATTTTAACTTGCTGGTCAATCCTGCCCAGGAACTCGATATTGCCGTTATCTAACCATCGCGCCAAATCGCCGGTTTTGTAAAAAGTATAGGTCTTATAAGACCTATAGGACCTATTAAATTTTTCCACGGCTAGTTCCGGGTTGTTTAAATAGCCGCCTGCTACACCGTCACCGCCGATATACAATTCTCCCGGGATATTCAGCGGGCACAGGTTGTTGCTCTTGTTCAAAACCAGTAAACTTCCATTACCCACCGGCCTACCGATAGGTACAGTGCTGAGGTTATCGAATTCATTCTCTTCGCTGCGCCTTGCCTCCAATACCGCAGAAATAATCGTGGCCTCCGTTGGGCCATACATGTTAAAAACCCGGCAGTCCTCTCCCACGGATTCGAAACTGCGTTTCAATAACTCAGTAGTTAATTTCTCTGCCCCGATGAATAGGTATTTTAGTGTTTCAAGTTTGCGACCCAGGTTGACCAGGTAACTGTACTGCGTGGGCGTGATATGCAGAACAGTTATCTTGTTTGTATCGATATAATCGGCTTTTACAGCCGGATCAAGTTGGAGTTCATCCGCCGGTATATATAACGCGGCGCCTCCTGTCAGAGTAATAAATATCTCCCACACCGACCAATCGAAATAATAGGAAAGGTTCTGCAGCACCCTGTCTTTCGAACCGATCCCCAGGTGTTTATACCCCCAATGCAGCAGCGGCGAAAGATTAGCATGTGTAATTGGTACTCCCTTGGGCATCCCGGTGGAACCGGAAGTGTATATTATA
>JAUPLE010000964.1 GCA_030837085.1 Acidobacteriota bacterium
ATCAGCGATCCTATCAAGCCCCACCCCAAGCAGCCGCTCAGAGGAAAGATCGAAAGGACGAACCCCTAACCCCTGCCCCCTTCCACCTAATATTTGAATTTCAAACTCCACTTCGGCGGGCGGATGAATGCGCTGAACAGCTTCTTCTGCAGTCAGGAAGAAAGATGTTCTAAAGCTCTCATGGCGGCGGATTAATTCCCTGGAGGTTGCCTGTAACTTCTCAATATGGATGTCTCCTTCCAACTCCAGCGCCGTGGTTATATTGTAACCGGTGTTTTCTACATCCATCCGGTACACCAGGTACAATCTCTTTTGCCCTGGAGATAAGGGGTAATATTCTTTTTCTTCGGCAGCCGTTACCTCGGCATAGTGAGATTTTTCTTCCGCTTGGATATACCGGCCTAATTCCCTGATGGTAGGGCGTCTAAATATCTCGGCCAGGGGCACCTTTATATTTAACACTTTCAAGACCTGGGCCGTCATTACAGTAGCTTTTAATGAATGGCCACCGGACTGGAAGAAATTATCATCGATCCCAATCCGTGGTATCAGCAGCACATCGGACCATATGGCCGCCATTTTTTTTTCTATTTCATTCCTGGGGGCTGTATAATTATCCGGCTCTTCTTTTGTCCCCGGTTCCGGCAGTGCTCTCCTATCGACTTTCCCGCTGGGAGTTAAAGGAATTTGCGCCAGGAATACGAAATGGGATGGAAGCATATAATCGGGTAAAACTCGAGCTAAATACTCCCGCATCATTCCGGCTGAGACAGAAATATCAACCCTGGGAACAATATAGGCGATTAAATTCCGGTCGCCGCCTTTATCTTCCCGGGCGATGACGACTGCGCTTTCGATGCCCGGGTTTTCCATTAACCGGGCCTCGATTTCACCGGATTCGATGCGAAAACCCCTTATCTTCACCTGCTGGTCGATGCGGCCCAGGAATTCAATGTTGCCGTCCGAAAGCCATTTGCATAGATCACCGGTATGGTAGAGTGGTGAGTGGTGAGTGGTGAGTGGTAAATGGTAATTAAACAAAAGTTTTACGGGGTCCAGGGGCGGTTTTTCAAAAGAGCCCCTGGTTAGTTCCGGTCGGTTCAGGTAGCCCATGGCCACACCGGGACCGGCAACACATAACTCACCGGGAATTCCCGGCGGAACCAGACGACGATTCCTGTCCAGGATATAGGCTTTATAATTGGCGACCGGTTTCCCGATGGGAACATTGCCCTCTATCCCCTCCGGGCAGCGATAATAGGTAACACATACGGTAGACTCGGTTGGCCCATAAGTATTGTAAACCTTTCCTACCTTCAATAACTTATCGATAAATCGACTATGCAATACATCTCCGCCGCTGATAAAGGTATGTATACTGCGGAGGGATTCATGGGAATCCAGTCTGTTCAATTGATCCAATAACAATGGGGAACAGGTAATCATGGCAACGCTGTACCGGGCAATAAACTCTACCAGGAGATGAGTATCTTTTACAATCTCCCGGGACGGAACCACTAATTTGCCACCTTTCAATAATACCGGGTACATCTCCTCAACGAATGCATCGAATGTATAAGACGCCTGCTGAATAACGGTATCGGTCTCCTTCAACTGGAACTCTTTATCAAAGGCGGTTAAATAAGCAATCACATTCTGGTGAGCGGCAGCGACGCCTTTGGGCCGTCCCGTAGAGCCGGAGGTGTAGATGATGTAAGCAAGATTAGCGATAACAGGGGGGCTTTTTTGTAAAACCGCCCCCCTAGCCCCCCTGAAAAACTTTTCATTAACTACGATTTTGGCTCTGCAGTCCTTTAACATATATTCGACTCGCTCTTCCGGGCACTGGGGATCGATGGGTAAATAGGCGGCCCCGGCTTTCAAAATTCCCAATAAGACAATGATCCTTTCTTCCGATGGTTCCATCATGACAGCGACGATATCCCCGGGAACCACGCCGCGCTCGTGTAATAAGAAAACCAAATTACCGGCCTGCTCATCTACCTGCCGGTATGAGACATGATGATTTGTTTCGGCGCCAACAACCGCCACCCGCCCGGATACTTTCCCTGCCTGGAAAGAAAACAACTCATGGAGTGTCAAACCCGACGGAAAAGGAGAAAGTGATTCTGTGTCGTTAAAATCTTCAAGTATCTGCCTTCTTTCCTCGAAACCTGTCATCTCGATTTGGGATATATAAACCGTGGGATCGGCAATACTGCTTTCCAGGAGATGAACAAAGTGTTGTAAAATACGCTCCATACTCTCTCGTTTGAATAAGCTGGTTCTATATTCGAGAGAGAGGAAGATAGAATCTCCTTCCTCCTCGACGATCATGGTCATATCGACTTTCGAAGTTTTAGGAAAGAACGCTTCATGGGATTTTGAGCGGGATAGCCGTTGGACCCGGTTCCCGGTATTGGTATTTTGCACGATTAACAAAATATCAAAAATAGGAGTGCGACCGATATGTTTCGTATAATTTACTCTCTGTAGGATTTCCTCAAAGGGATACCAGCGGTGTTCATAAGCCTCAAGAGTACTGTTTTTAATTTCTTCAAGGAATCTGCTAAAGGTTTTGTATTCCAAGGGAAAATTACGCATCGGCAGGGTCCCTGTCAGGAGCCCAACGACTTTCTCCAGGTCGGCATGATCTCTTCCGGCGATCGGGGACCCAATGATAATGTCTTCCTGACCGGTATACTTATATAATAAAACATTGAAAACAGTCAATAGCAGCATATAAAGGGTGACGCCGGTTTCCCGGAGGTATTGCCGGACTTTCCCACTTAACTCCTTTTCCAGGTCATAATTAGCATAATCTCCGTCCAGGTTCTGCCCTTCGAGTCGTGGATAATCAGTAGGCATTTGCAGCAGGGGCAATTGTCCTTCCAACCGCTGAAGCCAGTATTCTTCATGGCCTTTCATCGCCTCCCACCTGAGTAACCGGCTCTGCCATTGGCAAAAATCTTTGTACTGGATCAATGGAAAAGGGAGTTCCCTACCAACCTGGAGAGCCTGGAATTCCGCTGTTAATATATCAACCGATACGCCATCGGCAATAATATGATGCATATCGATCAGTAATACGACTTTTCCATTATCACTTTTGATTACTCCAACGCGTAAGAGCGGCGCCCGGGATAAATCAAAGGGGCGAATGAAATGATAGATGTCCTCGGCCTCTACGGCTAAATCATTATATTCGATCTCAAATTCGACTGCGCCTGGTTCGAGGATACGTTGGACCGGTTTCCCTTCAACCTGGATAAAAAAAGTACGCAAGCTTTCGTGCCGATGAATCATTCTCTTAAAAATCTCCCGGATTTTATCCGGGTTCGCCTCGTCTATTAATTCTATTGCTGAAGAAATATGAAAGGCTGTACTACGGGGATCCATTTGCTGGATCATGTAGATCCTTTGCTGGCCGGGAGATAATTCATAGTATTCCTTTTCCTCAACCGCTTCCAGGGCTTCAAAACCGCCAACAGCGGCGGCAATTCTTTGCGATTTAATGTAATTAGCCTGTCCCCGGATGGTGGGGACAGTGAATATTGCAGTTATAGGTATGTTGACATCAAAATATTTATGCACTCGTCCAATCAATTGCATGGCCTTTAACGAATGCCCCCCCAACTGGAAAAAATTATCATCGATGCCGATCTTTTCTTTCTCTATTCCCAGGTTATGGGACCATATTTCCACCAATGATTCTTCTATCTCATCCCGATAAGCGGTGTAGTGTTCTGATGGTTTTACTTGCGGTTCGGGAAGAGCTTTCCGGTCTATTTTCCCATTGGCCGTTAAAGGCAATCGCTCCATAACGATAAAATAAGAGGGGATCATGTAAGCGGGCATTATTTGCGCTAGATATTGCCGTAATTCCGTAACGTCAAGTTTTTTTTCTTCCTGGACAATAATATAAGCGCACAAGCATTTTTCGTTATTTACCACGTGGTCGATCACAACAGCTTCTTTTATATCTTTATGATTTAATAAATATCCTTCGATCTCCCCCGGCTCGATCCTGAATCCCCTGATCTTTACCTGGCTGTCAATCCTACCCAGGAATTCGATAACTCCTTTTGTGGCTCCCCCCGCCGGGGGGCCGTCCGGCAGCCAGCGGCACAAATCGCCGGTTTTGTATACCCTCCGGGGGCCAAGAACCTTTTTGAAAAAAGGTTCTTGGAACTCCAAAAACTTTTGGTTAGTTAATTCCGGGTTGTTTAAATATCCACGCGCGACGCCATGCCCGCCTACATACAACTCACCCACCACACACACGGGCTGAATCCGATTCCACCGGTCAACTATATACGCCGTGGAATTGGCTATGGGCCTACCAATGGGAATATTATCATTATATTCTTTATCTACCCTGTAGGTGGTGGAAAAGGTCGTATTCTCCGTGGGACCATAACCGTTGATTATGTTTAACCGCGCAAACCTGGCCCGTAATTTATTTATATGCACCGGGGAAAGCGCTTCCCCCCCCACCAACAAGTTCCGCAGCGGGGCAAATATCTCAATATCGGCCTCCAATAACCGGTTAAACAACGATGACGTCAACCACATGGTAGAAATATCATATGTTTCAACGGTCTTTCTTAATTCCACGGGCGATAATACCTGTTCCTTTTTCACAAGAAAGAGCATTAAACCATTTAGCAACGCCCCCCATATTTCAAAAGTAGACGCATCGAACTCCAACGCCCCGGTCTGTAAAATACGATCGCCCTCTCTGAATTCGACATAGTCGCTATTCTTTACTAATCTTACAACATTCCGGTGCTCTACCATCACGCCTTTGGGTCTTCCCGTGGTGCCGGAAGTATATATAATATAAGCAAGCTGATTTGAATGATGAGTGATGAATGATGAATGATGAAACGGCGCCTGCGGCGGGGTTTTCAGTTTACAATTAACAATTAACAATTGACAATTAACAATTATTTCCTTTTCATTATCAGTCAACAAAATTGCTGTTCCACTATCTTTTAGCATATAATCAATTCTTTCTTGCGGGTAATCCGGGTCAATGGGCATATACGCGCCTCCGGCTTTCAATATACCCAAAATGCCAATAACCATTTCAAGGGAACGCTCAATCATAATAGCGACAACATCGTCCGCCAGGACGCCTTTTTCAATTAATAACCCGGCCAATCGGTCGGATTGCTCGTTTAATTGGCGGTAGACTGTTTGTAGAGACGTTGCGCGCAACGTCTCTACAGGGTCTGCCCCTACAACCACAATATGATCCGGCGTCTTTGACGCCTGTTCTTCAAATAATCGATGGATCGTTTCATCCCGGGGGAAATCCGCAGCGGTATTGTTGAATTCCTCCACCAATTGCCGTTTCTCTTCCGGGGATAACATTTCTATTTGACGTGTTTCCCGGCCGGGATTCGCTGCCAATTCCACCATTTCTTGTACGATGCGTTGAAAATGACCCGCCAATCGCCCTACTACCTCCCTGGCAAATATTCCCCTGTCGTAACTGAAGGTTATTTCAATGTCAGCGAATAAATTGATAATCACGGTTAAATCATAGTGCGCACTTTCCACCAGGGAATAGGACTGCAAAGATAATGCGCCCATTCCCCGGGTCAACCGGTAATCCAACGGGTAATTCTCTATTACCACGATGGAATCGAAAAGCTCATCTTTACTACCTGGTTCCCGGCATTTATCGATCTCCACCAATGGCGTATTTTCAACCTCTTCTCTTCGCTGAAGCGTATGGTTGATGCGGTATAACAGGTCTTCAATTTTTTCACCTTCGCGGGCTTGCACTCTCAAGGGCAGCGTATTAATAAATAACCCCACGATATCTTCTATCCCCGTTACTTTTGCGGATCGACCGGCAACCGTTGTCCCGAAAACAACATCCTCGCTGTTACAATATCCCTGGAGCAAAATTCCCCAGGCGCTGTATAGCAAGGCAGCGGCGCTTACCCGACGCTTTTGAACCATTGCCAGTCCTTCCTTCATCTCCCTGGAAAATTCTAAGCAATATGTTTCTATTTCCTGGGCCGTCTGGCTTTTTCTTTTTTTTACAGGGATTCCAGTTCCGACCGTTAATCCCCCCAGATAGTTCCGCCAGTATTCACGCTCTTTTTCCGTATCCCGGTTGCCGAGCCAGGCGATAAATTCCTTGAAACCGGCCTTAACCGCCTTTATCGGTTCTTTCCCCAGGGCGATATCATGGTAAGCGTTAAAAAACTCTTTTAAAATAATGCCGTTGCTCCAACCGTCATATAAAATATGATGATTGCTGATAATGACTTCAAATATACTCTCCCCCAGCTCGCACAACGTAATCCGAAAAGGTACTTCTCGCAGGTCGAATTTTTCTTCCCGGTCGTTGGCCGCTATTTGTTCCAGTAGTTTTTCTGTTTCGCGGGCATCGGGGCGGGAGAGGTCGCGATATCTCCATTGCGGCGCGTGTTTCTTTAAAACCATTTGCACCGGGTTATCCAATTTTTCCCAACGGAAAACAGTGCGCAGCATTTCATTGGTTTCGACAACGGAATTCCAGGCCCGTTCGAAAACGCCTGTATCCAGGGGACCGGATATGCGCAAACGTAATTGCTCAAAATAGTAATCGCTTCCCGGGTCTTTCAAATAATGAAACAGCAATCCCTCTTGCAAGGGAGTTAACGCCAGGATGTCGGCAATGTTTTTGTTACTTGTTCTTTTTAATTTGGTCATGCTCATAGCTTATGCCCTGGTTTAAGCAAAGGTTTTCAGTATACCGGCAATGGGTGCTGGAAATTAATTTTTGAATAAAAAAAACAGAAAGTATCGAACGATAAATCTAGATTGAGATCAATATATTTCTCATCATTTTAAAATCCAAAGTCATTTTCCGTATCCTTATCCAGGAGCATTTTTGACCCGGCCATTCCCAGGTCATGCGAGATCTTTATATCTTTCAACTTTACACGATTGTTTTCAATAATTGCGGAGACTATCTCCCGGCAATACCCGGCAAATCGTTCCATGGTTTCCTTTTTAAACAGTTTCGCGGCGTATGTAAAACCCAGCAGTAGTTCTCCTTCCATTTCCAGCCCGGACAGGAACATGTCGAACATGGAAAATTCAGCTTCACCCTCGTAAGATTTTATTTCCAGCGCGGAAAAACCTTCATCGGAAAAATTTTCCTCCACTTCCCGGCTGATACCGGGGTAGTTAAATGAAAAAAAGACATCGAATATAGGATTCCGGCCCAGGTCCCTGTGCTTGACTACTTTATTTACCAGGTCTTCAAAGGGGTAATCCTGGTTTTCAAACACATCCAGGGTGCGCTGTTTTACCTGTTTTAGAAAATCTTCAAAAGGCATTTCCTGTGTAGGGAAGTTTCGCAGCGCCAGGGTATTGACAAACATACCGATCATATTGTCCAGGCCGCGATGATTACGGCCGGCGGCCGGGATGCCGATTGTGATATCCTCCTGCCGGCTGATTTTCGCCAGCAGCACATTGTAAATGGCCAGCAATACGGTAAATAGGGTGTTATTGGTTTTCAAAGCCAATGTTTTCAAAGCCGTGGTTTCTTTTTGGGCAATTTTGAAGGGCAAAGAACTTCCTTCATAGTTCTTTTGAGCCGGTCGTGGATAATCCGTAGGTAAATGAAGCGTAGGTATTTCGCCTTTGAATTCTTTCGACCAATATAATTCCTGGCGCTTTATGATTGCTTGAACTCTTTCACTTTGCTGCCACACGGAAAAATCTTTATATTGCGCCTTCAGTCCAGGGAGTGTTTCACCATTATATAACTCGATGAATTCCCTGGCTAAAATTCCTTTTGAGTTCCCGTCCGCTATAATGTGGTGGGTATCATACATTAAGATATGTTTATTGGCGGACAATTTGAGTAGTATGACTCTTAGTAATGGGGCTTTACCCAGGTCGAAGGGTTTAATGCAGCGATTGATCAAGTTCCGGGTTTCAGATTCATCCGGGTTAGAGACTGTTTCGATATAAGTTACTTCAAATAAAATGTCCCCGGCCTTATGAATGCGTTGTATAGCGTCTCCGGCGAGGGTAATAAAGGATGTCCTGAAAACTTCATGCCTTTTCACGATGGTTTTAAATGCGTATTCCACCTGATTTTTATCCAGTGGTCCTTCCAGCAATTTGATGGATGATACATTATATACCGTACTGGAGCTTTCGAACCGGTGAAGGGCAAATAATCTTTTTTGGACAGAGGTTAGGGGGTAGTATTCCTTTTCCTCG
>JAUPLE010000965.1 GCA_030837085.1 Acidobacteriota bacterium
TCGGCGTCCAGGAAAGTAATCCACTCCCCTGTCGCCGCTGCCAATCCTTTATTCAACGCATGGGCAATGCCGGGTTCGGATTCTGTTTCGAATAAAAAACGGGGATCATTGCCCGCGGCTTTCATTGCCGTCGCTGTGGTATTGTCAGTGGAGGCGTTGTCTACCAGGATAGCCTGGAAAGATTCGTATGTCTGTTTTTTCAACGACTCCACCGCCTCAGCGATGAAAGCCTCTTCATTGTGAAACGGAATAAGTACTGATACTGCCATGGTTTGTCTAAATAAAAGCTTTAGGAAGTCCAGAAACCCTTTCTCGAAAGGGTTTCTGGTCGCCGAAGGCATTCCCGCGCGCGGCGGTGCAGGGGATTCTTTTCCAAACACTTTTGAAAACATGCCTGTGCCTTTTTTTTCTTGTTGCTCCGGAGGGCCATTTCGCCCCGGTGAAACCACGCCCCGGCCGCCAGGTCGATGCGTTTACTTTTGACGCAGATTTTATTAAAGAGCGTTTCACTTTCCGGGAAAAGGTTTTTCCTTTTCAGCAGGGACGCCAGGCGGTACATGCTAAGTTCAAAGGTCCAGGAGTCCCGGTACTTTTTAGAAATAGCGCGGCGAAAAAGTCTCGTTAACAGCGCCGGAGGAATTGGAAATCCCAACTTCTCTTGAGTCTCGATTTTTTGCAGCGTCATGAGATCGATTGGAAATGTCATGGTTTCCAGCTCGCGACCCGCCTGTTCTAAAAGGGCGTTATCGTTTTTTATGACATCGGCAAAGGAATTGAACATTTGCAGCCTGGCAAAAGGGTCCAATTCATTTGATGTTGTTCTAAGATAGCGGTCCAGGTGAAAGTGGATATTTTTCTTCGCGGCTTTTTGGTAAACCGTATTGATAAACGAATAAAACCGGTCGCATTCTTGTTCAAAACGAAAATGCTCATGGGTAAAATGCAGCGCTTTTTGGTATTCCTGGTCGATAAGGTCTGGGTTTTCGATTAATTTTCGCAGGCAGCTTTCCCAGGAGGCGCGGTTATTTTTAACCAGGAAACCACCCTGTATTGCCCGGTACGGGAGTACGTCCGAATAGACGCCGATGCCGCCGGCATAGGTGTATTCCAGGTACTTGATGGAACTTTTGGAGCGGTTAAAATCATTGTTCAGGAGGGGGGCCAGGCCGATATCGACGCCGATGGCTTTGATGCGCGTCAGGGATTTTAAATAATCAGGCTCGAAGGGATAGACATTCATGCCGGGCATTGCTTCGATTGATGGGTGGGGGGCGAAACCGAAAAAGTGACAGGAGATGCGGTCGCTGTATTCCTTTTCAAGTTGAATGAGCGTCCGTGCTAAAAAGTCGAAATCTTTAATATGGGTGGGAGTTCCATGATAACAAATATGCAGTGGCTCGCCTGATTTCAATTGACGCCGTTCGTTAACAAAGTTCGGCGGTAAAACATTGCGGATGACTTCGATGTTTTGGCTAGAGGAACTGTAAAAGCGCTGCAAGTAATCGGTGGAAACCATGATGCCATCGATGTGCTTTGCGAACAAACTCCAAAACAAGCGGGCATGCCCCAGGTTGGCGATATCCGGGTGATAACAGGGCAAACGTATCAATAAATCATCGGTCTCAAATATAAGCGGCTTGGGATGTTTCTCAAAAAGAGCAAGCAGCTTCTCATCCAGTTTCACGTATCTCTGGATTATCACCAGGTCATAAACATCCGGGTGGGCCAGGTCATTGACACGGTAGTCGCGGATTTTCCCGGTTTGCTTGAGATGATCGAGGAAAAATCCCAGCCTTAAGCAAAAAGTGGCATTGGCATTATCCAACTCGGTTAACACCAGGATATTCATTTTCCTTTCTCCAGCCTGCGCAAGAGTTCCCTGGCTTTTTTATGACGGGGTTCGCAACCCAAACAGTTCCCTAAACAATCCCTGGCCTGCCGTATATTTAACCGGTTGTAGTAAATCTCCGCTTTATGATAATACGCACCGGCCCTTATTTTGCTATCGGCCGTATTTGTCCTCTGGGACACCCGATTGAACAGTTTTAATGCCTGGTCCAATTGCCCGTTTCGTTTAAAAAGAGATGCGGCCCAATAATAATCGAGGGTCGCTTTTTTCCGAAGCAATGATAAACAAGCCGCTCCCTGCAGCCGCATACGGTTTCGCTCCGGCCCGGCGGCCTGTTCGCTGTGTTTGAAAAGAAATAAAGCCATTTCCCGTAATTGAAGATCAGCCGGTATTTCCATTTCACCGACCGCGGACCGCGGATTAGCGAAATCGCTGAATTCGGCGAAATCAAGGCACAACTTTTCGCAATTGGATGCTTTAAGCCAGGGGGCTTTTTCTTCGATGCGCTTTCTCCAGGCGGCGGACTTCTCAACATGCCCCAGCAATGATTCATAATATTCCGCCCGGATCATTTGCGGAAGAGTTATTGAGTCGCTGCCATTCAACGCGGCCAACGCTTGAATGCCCCTGTCGATCCAGGTCTGCCAATGGGGCAAATCATGAAGGCGCAAATAATCGGCAAAACGAAAGCAAGCGCCAATCCAATAATCCGGGTAATTTAATTCATAGCGTTGCAATTTTTCCAGCCATTGGCGGGCTTCGTCATGTTGCCCCATGTCCAAATTCTTTTCGAATAATACCAGTAAATCGTTTAAGTCCGGGTTGGCTTTTGCGGCCAATAAGGCCATGCCCTCTTTTATTAGCCTGCCCCCATTTTTTCCACGCGCCTGCTCTCCTAAAAAGATTAACACCCGGGGATACTGGGGAAAGAAAGGTCCATATTGGAGCAGCCGGTGAAACATTTTCAATGCGGCGGAAGGTTCCCCGGATTCGAGGAAATAAGCGGCCCAGGCAAAATAATCTCCCGCTGTCGCCGGGTTTTGCTTTTTCCTTTGCAATTGATTTGTTAGCGAAGTGTTTTTTATATTCTTTTCGATTAAAAGGTCCGCGGGCGAATAGGGCCTGCGCTGCATTTTATTTAGCATGACGGGATTGCTCAATTTATCTTGCTTAAAATCCCGCGCCAGGGCATAGAAATTTCTCTTGGGCAAAAAAGCAGCGCTATTTAATTCTTTTTCAATGTCGTCTAACTGCCGAAGGGACTGGTGGGTGTTTTTATCAGGGGATATACTGGCCATAATCTCTTCCAATTCCCGTCCCATTTCCCGGTAGTCCCGTGGGGGTTGGATGTTTTTTTGAAAATGTAAAATGGTTTCCCGGTCCCCGGACAGCGTCTCGATATGTTTTAAGAGTTCTTGCCAATTTCCCGGTGCAAAGAGTAAACCATTTTTATCGTGGGTCACTAATTCAGGGACGCCGCCGGTGCGGCAGGCGATGACCGGGGTATGGTAATGGAA
>JAUPLE010000966.1 GCA_030837085.1 Acidobacteriota bacterium
TCTTTAAACCGCTTTTTCCTGGCTTTGCCATTGACGTTTTTCACTTCCTTTACGAAATCTATCTCCGCCACATAGGGGTAACTTACCTGCGGCAAATATTCTGTCTTCACACCGCACCCGGCAGCGGAGAAACTCAACAACGTTGATATAAAAACGGCCACCATGGCGCCAAGGCACAAAGGTACACCAAGGGGTTTATTATAAAAAAAAACTTGGCGCCCTGGCGCCGCCGCTGGGTTTACATGGCTTACATGGTCAAGAACTTTACGAAAAATCGCTTTAACGCTAATGAGTAACCTCCCTGGAGCCTTATTTTATTCTTAAACACTTTTTCGATAAACACTTCCACGGTCTGGAATTTCTCCTCACGACTGTAGTAAAGCAAAAAAGATGACAAAGATAGATCAAGGGGAAGAGTCAACTTCCCGGTAAAGGAAATATTCTCCAACGCCAGGCTGTTATTAAAATAAAAACGCAGCAACATAGAATAATCCACTTCATTTTTAAGCTCGAAATCCAGGTTAATGTATTGGCGGTTACTGCCCTCGATCCAGAAATTTTTGGCCCGGTAACGGGAAGCCAGGCTGTAAGCTACAGAGCCTTTGAATGCCCCAATCTTTTTTTGCAGCGCGAAAGAGTAGTTAAAATCCGTAAAATTCTCCTGGAGATCATCCCATAGATGATTAAAAGTAAAGGAAGGCAGTAGTTCAAACCCCAGGGGCAAGGCAATACCCCCGGAATCGATTCTTACATTCACCCCGGGCGATGTCCGCTCCTGCACATGGTTGCCCAACGGCAGCGCGGAAAACATGTAAAAGGTTGATATATTAATGCTGACATTGTCTTCAAGGAACAGCAGCGGTTTCAAATTGAGGTTGACGGCGAAATTTTTCCGGGTCGTTGCCTCCAGCAGGTTTCTTGAAAAATTGTAATTTGAAGAAAGATAAAATAACGACGAGTTAAAATTCAGCGATGTGGCAAAATCCGAGGTGTCCGCGCGATAATTGTCTTTGAGTATTTTCCGCTGCCAACTGATGTTCACGTTTAATTTTTTCCACAGGCTTACCGGCGAAGACACCCGGTAAGAATAACTCTGCTTGAGATCATGAGTAAAATTGAACGAAGGCATCATCATTTTCAGTTTTGTAATGGTAACATCCGATGACAATTCCAGGAAAGTGGGTTGATTCTCCCGGCCGCTGATGTTCTGGGACAGCGCGTAAGTGAAAAATGAAAAATCCTTGCGAAAGTTCAGGCGCAGGTTAAAGGACCTATCCCCGGAATTCAACAGGGCAGCGGCATCCAGGAATTGCTTTTTTTTAATAAAGAACATGCTTTTCCCTGAAAAGAGCACGCCCCGTTTGACGCCGTCCATTTTAAGCAACTCCCGTTCATACAATTTAATATCATAATCCCCTTTAATCCATTTTTGCCGCATGCGCAAGAGAAAAGCCAGGGAGAGCCCATCAAGCCCGGAATAATTAAAATTATTAAAGGCCAGCATGGTTTTTTCCGCCCACTCCCCGCGGTTCACCGTGAACTGTTTCAGCGGCACCGTGGGCAGTCCCATCATGTAAGGAATGACAATTTTGGCCCGGATTTTTTTATTCCTGTCGATGCGAAACTCCCTGAACTCAAAATAAAGGGAAGAATCCTTCAACGTTTCCGGGGTTTTCTTTTCAAAGTTCAAATAAAGCGGTTTTAGTATTTGCTCCCCTTTGACGGACATTTCCTGACCGTAAGAAACCATTAACCACTGGGGGGGTAGGCCCTTAAAAAACACTGCGTCGTATTGCTCTTCTTTTTTTTCCTTTTTACCCTCATCCGTTGATACCCGTACAGCGCCGTAGAGGACGCCGGTAAAGTCCGTCACATTCATATAGAGTACATCCGCTTGAAGTGACATATTCCCGGTCTTTAACGAGATGTTCCCGCCGCCGAAAATATAGTTCTTATCATCGCTGAAGAGAAAATAATCGCCCTTGAAGTCCAGAGTCTCCTCCGCGCCAAGCTTAAACGCCAGGAATACCAGGAGCAAATTAAGGAAGAGAAACTTTATAAATTTTTCCATCCATCATAAAAAGATAAATATAATCGCTGCTGTCCACGGCCACGCCGCCGATACCCGGGGCGGGCGACAGGAACACATTTATCACGGAGCCGTTCATAGTAAATTGGTAAATGGCATCGGTATTCATATCCGTAATCAAAAGTCCACCTTTGTAAATTTCGATGCCGCCGACGGACATACCTGACGCCGAGAATAAACGTACGGCGTCGCCTGTTTCCGGGTCGTACCGGAAAATCCCTGAAGAACGGACATCAAAGATAATCAACCGGTCGTCGGTTTCCGAAGCGGTCAAATACCCGGGGTAAATATCCCGCGTGGAAATGCGGTTCAAGATATCGCCGGACAAAGGGTCCACCGTGTACAGGATATTCTCCCCCTGGCCATTGCACAGGTAGATTACATCCCTGAAAAAAGCGACGCCGGTGCCGGGTTCAATGGAAAAGGAGCGGATGATGGTTCCCGATTCGCGGTCCAGGGCAGTGAGACCGCCGTAAAGGTCGATCTTCCAGAATTTTTCGCCGTCGAAAGCGGCGTCGCCGCGGCCGGCCAATTGGGTCTCAATGACCCGGATAATCTTTAATACCTCCTTCGAAGCATTGGGGTCCAGCGGGTTGTTAAAGGCGATATCCTTACAGGAACTCAACACTGCCAGGATAATAATACTAAAAAGAGTAATAAACGCCGATAGCGATTTCATTTTTACCCACATTGCTTTTCACGCCGCTTTTCCCCGGCTTAAAAAATTTCAGGTCGATAATGTGAAGCAGCCACACGGAAAATACACTGACCAGGAAGAGGTTTCGTTTTTTTAGATTCGCTTCCGTATTTTTCCGGAACAGGACGATTTCTTCAACGTTGGTGGAGGCGCGATATTTGGCGTACCAATCGTTTCCTTTTTTGTTATAGTAAAAGGCGGCGGCGGCGGAGCCCACAAAAGCGGCCAGGAATAGAGAGCCTTTAACATACTGCTTGTTTTTGATTTGTTGGACGCCCGGGATAACCATGGCCAGGGAAATCGTTGTCGTGGTTTTGTTGCTGGGGTTGCTTGCGTCACCAGCGTCGCCGGCATCACCGGGGTCCCCGGGGTCACCGGGGTTTTCAGCCGCGGCTACCGGCGCAACCAGCAGGGATACCATTAGAAGCCAGCACCATTTTTTTGTCATAATATATGATATGATTTTTTTCTCCCGGATGCAATAGTAAAAATTTTTCCAGGTCTGTGACTTGGCCTTTCGTGTGTTCGCTGATAACGTCGGCTCTTTTTAGTTTTTCCCAGATCGGGTGACCACTTGAAAATTTTTTTTTGCTATGGTATTGGATTAACCAGGAGGATATGAAGATGAAAGTAAAACGTTATTTTGTTTTGATTGTAGTTTTGTTGTTGGTAACCACGATTTTAGGCGGACAGACCAAATTAAACCACTTCAAGGTTTATTCCGCAAAATGTAAAATTAAACAATTTTCGGTGTCGCTTCAAGATCAATTCAGCAAAGAACAAAAAAGAGCCATCGTCAGAGGTATCCCGTATTTTGCCAACCCGGTAAACAAAAATGGTGAAGGAATTCCTAATCCCAATGCCCATCTGACATGGTACACCATCAACATCGATGAGCCGCTTATAAAGCGGGTGGTCGTCATTGAAAACCAATTTGGGAAACAAAAATTGATACTGGGAAAGGCATTATATCTGCTGGTGCCTACTGAGAAAATCGAACCGAATAGTTTATTTCCCTGTGAATTCAACCATTTCATATGTTATGAGGTTTTGGAAGGTGATTTTAAAACCGATGTGAAACTCAAGGATCAATTCAATGAAAGTTCTATCCTTTTTTTTGTAGGAAAGCCAAGGTATTTCTGCAACCCGGTATCGAAAAATATGGGAAAGATATACGACCCCAACTATCACCTGGTCTGTTATGATATTGTCTCTCCGGCGGAAGGCCTTATATCGCGGACAATAAATATTAAAAACCAGTTCGGTGATAACAGACTGACTTTGCAGAAAGGGACGCTGCTGTGTGTTCCTTCACAAAAAATCGAATGGTCTGTTATTAAGTAATCCCTGGAATTTGTTTTCCTACCTTTTTAATCGGGGGCAGACTCGCGTTCCGGCGGTTTGCCCCTTCTTAATTTTCGTGTGTTTCGCGTGTTTCGCGGGCTTGTTTTTCCGTAACGTACCCGAAGAGGTTTGCTATTTTCATATATTTGTGATATATAAAAGGTATGGACTACGCATTAAAAGAAAGAATCGGCAAACCGGAACTATTTACCGGGAGAAAAGCAGAACTGACATATTTTCTTAAGTGGATCGACGATATCAAGCAAGAAAAGTCCCAAAGTACCGCTGTCCTGGCCCGCCGCAAAATGGGCAAGACCGCCCTGATGGAACGGTTGTTCAATATCACTTTTTTTAAAAATGACGGCTTGATCCCGTTTTACTATGAAGTCAAGGAAAATAAAATGTGGGTGGTGGATTTTTGCCAGGATTTTTTCCTCACTTTTATTTACCAGTACATCGCCTTCAAATCCCGGAACTCCGAATACTTGAAACCGGAAACCAGGAGCGATTTTGGCAAAGCAGTTGAAATCGCAAAGCAAGAGGGGCTGGCTTACCTTTGTGGTATCATTGAAGATGTGGCCCACGCTGTGGTTCATGAGAAAATCGATACCCTGTGGAATATTGTACGGGAGTCCCCACAAACCATAGCCTTCCGGCAGAAAGAATTTATCGTTCAAATGATCGATGAGTTCCAGTTTTTAAATGCCATGATTTACCGGGATAAAAACACGAAAATCCCGGCCAACGACCTGGCGGGCGGCTATTTAAGTACAGCCGAAAGTAAGATCGCTCCGCTGCTGGTTTCCGGTAGTTGGGTGGGGTGGTTGATGAATGAATTGAACTCGATGCTGCCGGCGCGGTTCAAGTACGAATACCTGGAAAATATGCCGGAAGAGGAAGCGGTGGAAATGGTATATAATTATTCCCGGTTCTTTGAAGTCCCGGTCACGGAAGAAACCGCGTACTTGATGAGCAAAATTTCCGAAGGCAGCCCCTTTTATACCAGTTCCATCATTCGTTCCCGTTACAAGCATAAGGACCTAACCACGATTAAGGGACTCACGGACACCCTGGAATTTGAAACCCTGGATAACCGGGGAACCATCAAATCCACCTGGATGGAATATGTAGCCAGTGCTTTTCCTCAAATCAACGATCGAAATGCCAAAAATATCGTACTGCATCTCTGTAAAAATAGAGACCGGGAAGTAACCCGTGAGGAATTACTCCGGGATTTAAACCTGGACATGTCCGATGCGGAACTGGAAAAAAAGCTCAAAGCCCTGGTGATGGCGGATATCATCGGTCAGGGGGCTTCAAACTTTCGTTACCGTGGGGTAAGCGATAATATATTCGACAAAGTATTTCGCGGGGTATACGAGGAAGAGATACGTGAATTCGATGTGAAGGTTATCAGGGAAGAGTACAATGCAGAGTTTGAAAAGCTGAAAAAGCAGTATTACAGCCTGCTGGGTAAGTACAATTACCAGAAAGGCTATTATATAGAGTATTCGATCCTGGATCAACTAAAATACCGGGCGCGGAAGAACAATGATTTATTCAAGTCGATTACCCGGTATTTACCGGGGGATTTCGAATTTTGCGAATATTCCCGTGTGTGGCGGTACGACAGTTCGCCGGAATATGCAAAGAGATTCAATGTGGATATATTTGCCCGCGCCCAATCGCCCGGGGATTATTCTATTATCGGAGAGGTGAAGAGCAGGGACTTAAGAAAGTTTTCTAAAGATGAGGTTATGGAATTCGAGAGGAAATTTGTCGAAGTTAAAAGGTTAGAGAGGATAGACCGGGTAGTCGGTTTTATCTTTTCCCGCAGCGGGTTTACCGCCGAAGCGGAAGAATATTGCCGGGAGAAAGGAATTGCCTGCAGTGACGATGCCAAATGGTTGGGGTGAGAGCGGTTGGAATATTCCAGGCCGTACCAGGGATGAATTATCTATACTATACCAAAAAACCGATTTCCCGGTATAGTATACTATGCAATAAACCCCAGTTTATGGTATAATATATAAACCGATGAAAACCGAAATTAAAAAAATAATCCTTGAATGGCAAGCGCAGCGGGTTGATAATCTTATCAAACGTCAAGGAAGCCTTGTTTTTTCTGAAGAGATCAATTCCGTTATAGGTCTGCGCAGAAGCGGGAAAACGTATTTCCTATTTTCGCAAATGGATTCCCTCATCCAAAACGGAACCGATCCCAACCGGATCGTATATATCAATTTCGATGACGAAAGGTTGGCGGAAATAGAGGGAAAACAACTCCATTGGATTATTGAAGCGTATTATGAGCTCTATCCCGGCAACACCAATAAAAAAATATACCTCTTCTTCGATGAAATCCAGGATATTGAGAACTGGCATCTTTTTATCAAACGACTGTATGAACAAAAAAAATACCACATTGTGCTCACCGGTTCCTCCGCCCGCCTGCTTAGCAAAGAAATCGCTACCGAACTGCGGGGTAGATCCCTCACCAATAAATTTTTCCCTTTAAATTTCAGCGAATTTCTGAACTTCAAAAACTTCCCCATCATCGATAATATCGAATTCTCCCAGGAAAGATTCCAGTTGATCAATTATGCGGCCGAATTCCTTACCTATGGCGGCTTTCCACGGGTAACCATGGAACCGTCCCATCAACGTAAGAAAGACCTCCTGAACGATTACCTGGATATGATCATTTTTAAAGATATTGTCGAACGATATGACGTCCGCAATACTCATTTACTTCGGGCGATCATCCATTATCTCCTGGCCAATTTCGCCGCCGAATTCTCCATCAACAATTTCATCAAAAAATTCCAAAAAGAATATCAACCCAATAAGGTCACGACCTTCAATTATTTTTCCTACCTGGAAGACGTCGGTTTTTTCCATTACTTGCCCTTATTTTCGTATAAAATTCACCAGCGCTATTTAAATAAGAAGACCTATATCGGCGATAATGGATTTATTTTGCTGCTTTCTTTCCGCGGCATGGAAGTGCCGGGAAGACTCCTGGAAAACCTTATATTCACGGAACTGCTCAAAAGAGGAAAACAGCTCTTTTATTTCAAAGATGCACAAGGTTTCGAGTGCGATTTCATAATCACCGAAGCAGAAAAAGCCGCCGAAGCCATCCAGGTTACCTATCAACTCAACCGCGACAACAGCGAAAGAGAACTCCGGGGCTTAAAAAGCGCTTTAAAAGAACTGGGACTGGAAAAAGGCGCCATCATCACTGCCGATACCGAAGACGAAATAATCGATGCCAGTTATCACATTTCAATCATCCCTTACTGGAAATGGATGATTTCCTAAGACTTTTGAATTCCATAAGGTGGAAAAGGGACACTCAGAAAGAATTTTTCCCCCTGATCGGGCGACCACAGGGGGTCGCCCCTACTAATTACTGCTCCCCTAATGAGGGCTAACTCCATTGGGATGCGCCTATAGCACTGAGTGAACGTAGGAAATTGACAAACCCTGCAATTTGTTATATATAGTAAA
>JAUPLE010000967.1 GCA_030837085.1 Acidobacteriota bacterium
ATATTCCAGGGTTTCGTACATTTTGCTCATGGTAACCTCGTTAGTTTGCCACCAAGGCACCAAGCGCACACTTCGCTCACTGGTGGCTGAGTTTTATACTTTGTAACAGCCGATGGCGCGGGAAATAACCAGGCGCAAGACTTCCGATGTGCCTTCGCCGATCTCCAACAACCGCTGGTCACGGTAAAGCCGCTCGATATCATACTCCTTCATCAATCCATATCCGCCGAGCAGTTGCAGGGAATGATTAACGCAGCGATGGGCAACTTCCGAACAATAGAGTTTCGCCATGGTGGAAAGGACTTTATACTCGTCCCGTTTGTTATCGCACAACCAGGCGGCTTTATAAAGCATATTCCTGGCCGCTTCGATTTCCATGTACATATCGGCTAATTTAAAGGCGCTGGCCTGGAACGTGGAAATAGCCTGGCCGAATTGTTTTCTTTCTTTGGCGTATTTTAATCCCAGTTCATATGCGCCCTGCGCGCAGCCCAAACCCATGGCCGCAATGGATAACCGCCCCCGGTCCAGGGTGTCCAACATCTGGTGAAACCCTTCGCCCTGCTTTCCCAGCATGTTTTTAGCGGGTACGCGGCAATCATCGAAAAAGAGCTCCGAAGTAATAGACGCCCGCCATAACATTTTTTCGTGCAGGGTCCTGGCTTCGAAACCCTTGGTCCCATTTTCAACGATGAAACAGGAATATTCTTTCTTCCCGTCCGGCCGTGTGCCGGTAAGGGCCTGCACTGTCACGCCGAGGCAGGCATCGGTAGAGGCGTTGGTAATAAACATCTTGGACCCGTTGATGACCCATTCGTCGCCGTCTTTGACGGCGGTGGTCTTGGTGCCTCCGGCGTCGGAACCGGCATCCGGCTCGGTTAATCCGAATCCCCATACTTTGTCACCCGTACATAAGGGAGGGAGATATTTCTTTTTCTGTTCTTCATTGCCGAAATAATACAGCGGGCCGATTCCTAAGGAATTGTGGGCCGCCACGGTAGCACCCTGGGAACCATCGACGCGCGATATTTCCTCGACCGCCACCATGTAAGGGACATAACCGATCCCATTGCCGCCATATTCTTCGGGAATACAGAACCCGAATAATCCCAGTTCGCCCATTTGTTTGGTTATCTCCGGGGAAAATTCCTGCTTTTCGTCCAGTTCGCGGGCTTTGGGCCGGATGACCGCTTCCGCGAATTTCCGTACACTATCACGCATCATTACTGCTTCTTCCGGTAAATCATAATTTAAAGACATTCCTTACCTCCTTATAATTTTTGCCACCAAGGCACCAAGGCACCAAGGGACACCAAGAAACACGAAAGTGCCTTGGTGGCTCTATTCAATTAAAAACAATGGTTGTCCTAACTTTACTTCCTGGGAATCTTTAACATAGACCTTCTTGATTACCCCGGTATCGGCTTTATCGGTGCCATGGAAAATGATATGATTGAACGTCTTCATTACTTCGATCAACCCCAGGGCTTTGCCTTTTTCGATAGTCTGCCCTTCGCTGACAAAGGGCGGCGCATCGGGCGAAGGTTTAGCGTAAAATATCCCGGTGGTAAAAGCGGTGACGACATATCCACCCCCCGACGTATCGATATCCTCGGCGCCTGGACACGTCCCGGGAGTTTGTTCCCCGGGTTCGCTGAAGTCCTTATCGGGATTCAAGCGAAATAACTCCCGGCCATGCTCTACGGCCAGGGCAATGTCCCTATCCTCGTTCACCACGACCCGGCCATAGCACCCTTCGGGCAGATAGAGATCATAATATGTATTCAAAACTTTCAGGGTCCCGATGAAACAGCCGCCGGCAAGAAACGCCCCGGGTTTGGGCCAGGCGGAATAATACCCCACGGTAGGCGCAAGCACCAGGTGCTGTGATTCTTTAATCTCTATTATGGGTTGTAATTGCAATGTTTCAGATTGTGCGTTTGCCATGTTAACCTCCTATCTTCCCGGATAATGCGTCAATATCGTGCAGCGACCAGATGCGGGGATTCTTCACCCGCCGGTAACCGATGCTCTGGTATGTCATTTCCACCACTGTCTCCAGGTAAGGCCGCAGTTCATGCAGCAGGATGATTTCATCGGTATCTAATTGCCGGGACGTGAGCAGGGGATTCATATCTTCGGTGATACGGCGTTCGACTTCTTCCATGCCTTTTTTGACCTGGTCATACTCTTCCTGGTTGGTGAAAATGATATTGAAATTTTCATCCAGTTTGGTGCGAAACGCACCGATGGCCAGGGTCCGGCCTTCCATCACCGCCAACCGGGTCAGTGGTGTAGATAATTGGACAATGGGTTCGTAGGGCCTGCCGTTCATGGCGTAATACCCTGCGCCCGAAGCTTTCCGTAACAAGACCGTTATCACGGGTACGGTGTTGGTGGAATTGGTATAGAGTAAATTGGAACCCCAACCCAGGAGTCCTACTTTTTCGGCTTCGGGTCCGATATCGAAACCGGCGATATCTTGCAGCCAGATGATGGGGACGCCGTCGCTGTTACAGGCCCTGGAAAAAGTGGTCATCTTGGCGATGCCGTCGCGGTACAGGATACCGCCGGGCCGCTTGATGTTTTTATGAACGGGGTGCTCGGTGAGATTCTGGTTGTTGGCAATAATACCTACATAAAGTCCGTTGATTTTAGCGACGCCGGTAATGATTTCCCGGCCTTTATCCGGGAATATTTCCCAGAAAAGGGAATTGTCCACGATGCGGGCAATGACCTGGCGCATATCATAGGTAACTCGGTAATCCATGGGGAATATGCCCTCGATTTCAGCGGGATCAAAATGCGGGGGCGAGGGTTCCTGGCCGTAACAGTAGTAATTGATACCGCTGCTGGGAAGTTTGGCGATTTCTTCTTTTATTTTCAGCAGCATGGTATGGTCGTCGGGCACGCGGTGATCGGCGCAGTTGGAGATATTGACATGGATATCCGGGCCGCCGATGGTTAGGGAAGTGATATGTTCGCTTTTGCCGCCCTTAACCAGCGCGGCGCCGGCGATGACCATGTAGGCTTGTTCGGTCATGTAAACGATATCGCTGATAATGGGCATGTAGCCGCCGCCGGCAATGCAGTCGCCGAAAACCCCGGCCACCTGCGGCACTTGCTGCGCGCTCAGTAATGCGTTCATTTTAAATATATAACCGGCCCCGGTTTTGCCGGGGAAAGTTTTGGACTGCTCGGGTAAAAACTATCCACTGCAATCGATGAGGTAAATCACGGGGAGCCGGAGCCGCAGCGCGATCTCCTGCGCCCGCTCGATTTTCTCGGGCGTCAGCGGCCACCAGGACCCGGAAGCCACGGTGTTGTCATTGGCGATTACGACCACATAACGATTTTCGACCTTGACAAAGGCGGTAATGACCCCGGCGCCCGGGGCTTTGCGCGCATTCCCGCCCTCGCCGAACTCCA
>JAUPLE010000968.1 GCA_030837085.1 Acidobacteriota bacterium
TCGTAGACGTGCAAAGAGATAGTGATAGTCTGTGGAGAATTGGTGGCATTGGGATCGGATATAGTGATTGTCCCGGTATAATTCCCTACGGCCAGGCCGGAAGGATCGATGGACACGGAAAGGAGAGATTCGCCGGTTCCTGAAGAAGGGGTGACGGAAAGCCACGAGGCGCTGCCGGAAGCGCTCCAGTTCAAGTCACCTGAGCCAGTATTGCTAACCAGTACTGTTTGCGCACTGGTAATACTATCTGAACCATTGGCGCCAAAATTCAATCGCGAGCGGTTTAGACTGATTTTAGAAGTTTTTCCTTCACATTGATTTTGGGTGGTTTCCCAATCCGGGTCATAAATGCTAAGCCAAACAATAAGTTCTGCGTCGGAGGCAGTAAGGCAGTTATCACCGAGATCTAAATAATTAATAGCCATATGTGTTAGATTTAAAAAACTTGATGGGATGTCGCCGCTTAGTTGGTTAGAGCTCAAGAATAGTACACCTAAATTGCTGAGATTACCCAATTCGGAAGGGATTTCGCCGCTAAGTTGGTTACTACTTAGGTCAAGGAAACCCAAATTACTGAGATTGCCCAATTGAGAAGGGATGCTGTTACTCAATTGGTTGAGGCGCAGTCTAAGCCATGTCAGACTACTGGCGTTTCCTAATTCGGGAGGGATACTGCCGCTCAGTTTGTTGGAGCCCAGGTCAAGCTGCAGTAAGAGGCTGAGATTGCCCAATTGAGAAGGAATAGCTCCGCTCAGTTCGTTATTATAAAGGTAAAGGTATTCCAAATGACTGAGATTGCCTAATTCAGGAGGGATGCTGCCGCTTAGGTGATTGCGATTTAGCCTTAAACCTTGCAAATTGGTGAGATTGCCTAATTCAGAAGGGATGTCGCCCATTAGTTGATTGTTATCCAATGAAAGATAGACTACGTGATCTTCTGAGACAGTAATCCCTTCCCAACGATCTTCAGTCCCCGGCATGGCAAAACCATCGGTGTGCAGCGGCGGAGTCTTCCAGCCATTGAGATCGGACCAAGCATCTCCATTGGTGCTATTGAACAATGCGATTAATGCGGCGCGTTCCGAAGCAGGAATGGCGCCATGGATAAATCCTGGAAATAATAAAAATGTAACTAGAATAATCAATATCACTTTTTTCTTCATAGTACCTCCTGGTTAATGAATTTGAAGTAATTATAATATTATTGGCCCATTTTTTTGTAAAGATTTATCAAACTTTACATCTTTTTGGAATGATTTTTGGTTCGCCCCCTTTTTCTCCTGGAAAAGAATTATTTGCATATTCATCTTAATTTGTGTTAAAATAAACTTTTGCAGGAGGTAACAAATATGAAGAAACCTTTTGTACCATCGACAGGAGTGGGGTTATTGTTAATCGTTACGTTCGACTCCTTTTTCAATATCAATATATACGGACAGGATGTCCAGGGCGCCGGGAACTTAAATCCGGCCTCCGGATAAACCAGGGAGAATATATCATGATGAGCTTAAATTTGAAACAAATAAATAAGAGATTAAGAATACTGCGTATTTTGGGCTTGATTCTTTTTTTGACGGCCATAATGTCGCTTCCGGTTTCCTTGCAAGCCCAGTCCTACGGCAACACCTGGGCCAATGGAAATTTAAAGACAGCCATGGTTCTCAGGGATGTGGTCTGGTCCGGGTCCCGGTTTATCGCAGTGGGCGATGATGGGATAGTGTATACCAGCCCCAGCGGTTCCACCTGGACCAGGGAAAGCTCTCCCGTTGGGACAAGCGACCATCTTTTCGGCGTCGGTACGAACGGTTCCGGCGACCTGGTGGCCGTGGGCAGGGACCAATTAATCTTATACAGCCAAAATAACGGGGATAGTTGGACCGTTGTCCACAGCAGGGTGACGGATACCAACGATATTTATAAAGTAGTCTACGGAGACGGTAAATTTGTAGCCGTGGATGAAGGGGGCGGCGTGTGGATCAGCGCCGACGGCAGCACCGAATGGACAAAATACAACTCCGGTTTACCATTAAGGTGTATCGCCTATGCCAATGGTTATTTCATGGCGGGAACCGTCAGCGGGGGCATCGTGCGCAGCGCCACTGCGGATGCGGGGAGCTGGGAAAACGTCGGTTCCCTGGGAGTGGCTGTTCGTGACATCGATTATGGGAACGGCAAATGGCTGGCGGTGGGCAGGAATATCGCCACCAGCGGCAACGCCAACGGCTCCGGCTGGACCATCCGCATCAAATTGGAAACAGAATACAATATTATCGATCAATTATTCAGCGCCTGCGCTTCCGCGCCCAATACTTTCATCGCCGTGGGCGAACACGGCTTAATGCTAAACAGCGCCGACGGCGTTACCTGGCGACAGGGGGATTCCAAAAGTAAACGTTTTCTCTTTGCCATAGCTTTCGGCAATACCTCCACTGGTGTGGCGGCCGTAGGCAATGGCGGCCCCAGGGGACTACCCCCGGCCGAGGAAGAACTTCAACTTTACTCCACCCATTACAGCCGCTCCGGCGGGACGCCGCCGCCCGTGCTCGTACCTAAACCGATTCTTAATGCCATTATCATTACTGCCCCCAACGGCGGCGAACAATGGATAGTCGGACAGCAGTACCAAATTCAATGGACTACAAAGGGTACAGTCGCCAATGTGGATATCGACTATTCCTACGACGGCAAAGCTTCCTGGGTACGGCTAACCACCAATTACACCAATAAGGGCTATATTAACTGGACAATTCCCAATACGGTTTCCAGCAACTGTTATGTAAGGGTCGCCGAGATAGAAGGAAACCCCACGGATACCAGTAATGCCGCTTTTGCCATTGTAAACAAGATCGAAACAAAGACAATTACCGTAACCGCCCCCAACGGCGGCGAACATTGGTCGGTGGGCCAGCGCTACGATATAAAATGGACCAGCACCGGCCCCGTAGGCAATGTAAATATCGATTATTCCAAAGATGCTAAAAAAACCTGGACGCGGCTAACCACCAGTTACGCCAATACGGGCAGCATTTCCTGGAAAATTCCCGATACGGTTTCCAATTACTGTTATGTGAGGATTACCGATGTCAGCGGGAGTCCTACGGATACCGGTAATGGCGCTTTTGTTATTGAACGCCCGGCCCCTGCCGGCACAATTACGGTTAAATCTCCCAACGGCGGTGAAATCTGGGAAGGCTACTCTTCCCATAATGTTACCTGGAGTACTACCGGCACTGTCGGGAATGTGAAAATAATATATTCCACCGATAACGGCGGTACCTGGAAATGGGTCGTATCTTCTACCGCCAATGACGGTTCACATACATGGACTGTACCCGAAACGCCATCCACCAAATGCCTGGTCAAGATAATTGCTCTTTCGGACAGCGCCATAACCGATACCAGTAACGCCGTATTCAGGATATCCTCTGGGAAGCCCCCGAAGATACAGGTGCTCTGGGATCGCTATAATTTCGGTTATATCCTGGGCAGCGGAGCCCCCACCGGCGCTCAACCGCTGCTTATCGGCAACATCGGCGGTAAAACCATGCGCTGGTCCGCTGCCATAGATCAATCCTGGATACGCATGGATAAAACTTCCGGGACCGGCGACGCCGCGGTTTATATTTCCGTGGTTCCCACCGGGCTGGCCGTGGGAGATTACTCCGGTGTAATTACCATCAGTGATTCCGGCGCTTCCAATTCACCGCAAAAGGTGACCGTTAACCTGAAAATAAAGAACCCCGAGGATGACCAGGCGCCTTTCGGCGATATGGCCACACCAGCCGATGGCTCAAAAGTATACGGCAGTATCCCGGTTACCGGTTGGGCGCTGGATGATGTCGAGATAAAAAGTATAAAGCTATATTATAATGTAGAGGGTTATATCGGGAATATGTTATTTGTGGATGGGGCCAGGCCCGATGTAGCGGCTGCTTATCCCAATTATCCATATTATCGCCGCGCCGGTTGGGGATACCTGCTGCTGACCAATTCACTCAAGGACGGGACCTATTCCTTGACTGTAGTGGCTGTTGACAACTCCGGGAAATCCACGACATTTGGCCCCAGGAAGATTACCATTGATAACGGTCATACGCACCAACCGTTTGGTAACATTGATACGCCCGCATCGAACGGTAATGCTTCCGGCGCCGCATACATGAACTGGGGCTGGGCATTGACGCCTCTTCCCCATATGATTCCCAAAGACGGTTCGACTATCCAGGTATGGGTGGACGCCAATTTTTTGGGCACCCTCGACGGCTATAACGGCCCCAATAGCGCCATTAAAAAATTGTTCCCGGGATTGAAAAACAGCGATGGTCCTACCGGGTTTTTCACCCTGGATACCACCCAGTTTGTAAATGGAGTTCATTTTATGTCCTGGACGGTAATCAATGATGGAGGGCACAAGGAAGGTATCGGTTCCCGATATTTTACCATATATAACCCGGGCAACAATGTAATTGCGTCGGTCGCGGAGGATGAAATAATTACCCCAGAGATGGCGGTTGATTTTTCATTACCATCGATTGAGCCCCTCAGGATAAAGAAAGGTTATGACCAGGAAAGCGCTGCACAGGAATGTGAAGTTTACCCGGATGAGCAAGGGCGTGTGTTCCAGGAGATTAGCGAATTGCAGCGGGTGGAAATTCAATTGGGCAGTGAAGGGGTGGTAAGAGGTTACCTGGTGGTGGGCGACAAACTGGAACCCTTACCTATTGGTTCGAGCCTGGAGCCTGTAAAGGGTATATTTTGTTGGCAGCCCGGTCCGGGGTTTGTGGGTGACTATGAATTGGTATTTTTCGGGAAAGAAATCAATGGAACCTTGTTTAAAAAGGACGTCTATTTGCGGGTTGTTCCCTTGTTTAAAAAGGAGTAGGATGTATTAAATAAAAGTTTTTGGTGGTCCAGGGACCGCGCCCTCCGTGAGGGCTTTTTCAAAAAGGGGCCTGGTCGCCGAAGGCATAAATAAAAGGTAGAAACATGAAGGATCGTGAGACAAGAGTAAAAGCGAACCAGCGTATTATCATAAAAGATGGCAGCAGCAGTTATTCCGCTGCGATTACCACTATCTCGAAAACCGGTATGTCGATTAAAGCCGATCATACGTTTCCCACCTATAAGGTTATCGATGTAGTGGTTAAAATCGCGAAAAAGGTTGTGCAGATAAAGGCCAGCGTTCGCTGGGTGCACGAATTTAGCGATGATGATGGCCTTAAGTGGTATGAGATTGGGCTTTCATTGCCAAACCCGCCACCGGAATACACCGAACATTTCGAGTGAAAACATTGAACCGCGCAGGATAATTTGCCCACGAATGACACGAATTAACACGAAACTTCTTGCATTTTTAAATCCTTTCAAATACAATATAGCCTTTTAAATGAAAATTTTGGAGGAATTTATGCAGACCGATACGCATAACGGTAATAATAACAATCAACAAAGAAGGGATTCGGTAGCCCAATGGACATTTGATACTCGCGCCATATTGGGCCGTTTCCACCTCTGGTTGGAAGATGTCGAAGTAAAATGGCTCCGTCCCTTGAATGCCCGGGGCCGAAAATCACATGAGTTTATCAATATATCGTTCCTGGACGGCCGGATCGAGCGGTTGTTTGCCATGACCGGCGCCGTGACCGCCCTGGGAACCCAACTGTTCGGCCGTTTCGGTGAAGCCAAGGGCAAAGATAAAGATAAGGACAAATCATTTATTAACCAGGTAAAGAAAGACGCTGATGCAATTTCCGCCTATGCCATGAGCGAAAGTTTATGGTTCTTATCTCGGCAAATCCCGGAAAACCACGCTATAATGGTATGTCTGGGAGAAGGATTAATGCCTAAGGCGGGGGAAACGCCGGAAATGGGTTCCAATCCGCAACTGGGATTCGGGAGAGTTTATGCCCGGCCGGAAGTAGCGCGCTGGCTTGATCAACATGTGGTGCAATTGCTGAATGATAAAGGCTATCGCTGGGAAAATTTTTCCGCTGATCTGAAGAAAGCCAGCATTACTGTTTGGGGGGCTGCTATCGATACACTGGAAAACACTTCCCGTTTTGCCAAAGGTAAAGAAACCGGACCAATGACGGTGCTGCATATTTTCAACCAGCCCTTACAGATTACCCGGCCCTACGAAGGCTATGTGGGTAACCTGTTTCTTCCTAAAGAAGTAGTGGATAAAGCCGCGGAAGAATCGATACTTATCAGTTTCCGCACACCCCGTGCTAAGGTAGTGACGGCTATCGAAGCCACCTATCCCGGTATTAAGCGGGAGAACATCCATGTTTGGACCCTGGGGGGTGAAAGCCGCATCGCCCGCATCGGCGACCTCTGGGAAGACTGGAAAAAACAGGGGGTTCACATCGTGGAAGACGGCTGGGTACTCCCCACCACAAACAAGAAAACCTTCAACGATTCCGGTACGTACGCCCCTACCTACGCCATCAGGGCCTGGAAAGACGAGCAAGGCGAAACCAACTTGCTTATCTGCGACGGTTACGCCGCCTCGGCCGAAGCGCTGCAAGCCGCCAGCCTGGCCCGCATGCTGGGACTGGAAGCGTTCCTGGCCATTTTTACCTCCAACTTCAAGCTGCCCTATAATAAAGAACAATATATCATGGCTCTCGACCCAGAAGCCCAGGATTTTAAGTCCCAACTGGAAAAAGTGATTGGACAACCGGTTGATGATGAGAAAGTTAATAAATATAAAGATATGATCCGGGATGGCCTCGAAGCCGGGATCCCGGTTCAGCGCGTTTCGATACAGGCCGATGATTTTTTCCCTGAAAAAAGTTGGGATGTACTGGCTGTTTCAGGTTATATGAGAGAGGATCCTTATTCCGGTTCACCCGGCGTGGAAATGGTAGAGCCACCCTGCGAGATAAAAGGAAAAGAACACAGTGGCATTTACCGCGTCACTGTCCGTATGGCTTCCCCTAATGGCGACAAATTGATCGCCTTTACTCTCAAACTGTGGGAGAAAACAATCGACCAGAGCCGGTTGGTATTCCTACCCCTGTTGAATCGTTTCCTCGGGGGAGAGGATTACCAAAATCGCCCGGTCAGGATTTCCGATTCCGGACGCATCCGCAATGAACTCCAGACCCTCTGTTCCGAAGCGCTGGAATATCTTGGTGAAAGAACCATCCGCATGCATTTTGACCGGATTCCCGAGGATGTCATTTCCAGCGACCACCGGGGCCGCTTGCTGGAAATATTGCAGTGGTATAAAAAACACCATCCCATATGGTTTTCCTGGCTGGATATCGCATCGCCCGATAAACAATAAATAAATCGAAGTGGTGGATGAAACCGGGAGCAGGCCGAAAGTGGCGGCTTTAAAAAATTGTTTTGTTTAAGGATTCGTTATCAACCAGTGTACTATCTTCATACAGCATCTCAGGGCATAAGTCTGCCCCATTCTCCCACTGAATGGTATCAAAACTGATATGAACCGTATCGAATATCACGGTATCACGTAATTCCCTGAATATACCTTTGTTTAAAAAAGGATTCATATCGAATATCCGTTCCTCATTGTTTTCAAAGGTCAAGTGCAATTTGAAATCCGCTAATGGTTTGACATTCTTCACGCCAGGATACATCATACCCTCCATTTTAATCATTTTAAGGGGTCTATTTTAAACGGCATTTCGCAATTTATTGCTAACTCCCAATCGGCAAGTAGCTCCTCTTTATGAATTTCCGACCACGCTAGAACAAGTTTTGTCTGCTTTGGGGGTAAGTTCCCTTCGATGAT
>JAUPLE010000969.1 GCA_030837085.1 Acidobacteriota bacterium
AATGTACCATTGGCAGAAATATTCAAAACTCCCACAATCCTGGGATTATCAAGTTTTATTACAGCATCGGTCAAAGAGAGGTATATTTCGATAGAGCCCGTTGAAAAGAAAGAATATTATGACTTGTCTTTTGCCCAAAGAAGATTATATATCCTGGATAAAACAGAAACATCCATCGATACGGCATATAACCTCCCCGAGGTAATGTTAGTCGAAGGAGAACTTGATATACAGCGCTTTGAAGATACCTTTAATAAGTTACTAAAAAGGTATGACAGCTTTCGAACTTCCTTTGATATCAAAAACGGAAAGCCAGTTCAGGTAATTCATCGTAATGTTGCCTTTGAAATTACATACATCTCAGCGGAAGACCAACTCCCAATAAGTGAATCGTTAAATCAAACGATAAAAAACTTTATAAGACCTTTTGATTTGAGTAAAGCGCCGCTGCTAAGGACTGCAGTTGTCCATTTAAGCAGAAGAGAACATTTTTTGTTGTTCGACATGCATCATATAATCGCAGATGGTGTTTCAATGGGCATTCTAGTTCGGAATTTTGTGAATTTATATGAAGGAAATAAATTACCTGCGTTAAAATTGCAATATATAGATTTCGCAGGATGGCAAAATAAAATGTTTAAATGCGGACAAATGAAAAAGCAGGAAGAGTATTGGCTGAAAAAATTTAACGGGGATATCCCAGTTTTGAATATGCCAACTGATTATCCCCGGCAATTGGAGAAAAGTTTTGCGGGAAATATTGTGACAACTGAAATCGATATACCATTAACGGATAAAATAAAAACGGTAATTTTGGAAACAGGAAATACTTTATATATCGTTTTATTGACAGTTTTAAATATATTATTATCCAAATATACAGGACAGGATGATATTATCGTCGGATGCCCTACGGCCGGGAGAAATCACGAAGATTTAGAAAATATTATCGGTATGTTTGTAAATACATTAGCAATGAGGAATTATCTTCGAAGAGGAATGACTGCCGGTGATTTTCTGGCAGAGGTGAAAAAAAATGCTTTGCAGGCTTTTGAAAACCAGGATTATCCATTCGAAGAATTGGTTAGTCAACTGAAGATCGTCCAAAATCATACTCGAAATCCTTTATTTGATATATTGTTTGTATCTGAAAAGCTGGATATCCCGAAATTGGAGCTTGAAGATTTAACGTTTACACCTTATCAATTTGAATACAAAATATCTCATATGGACTTGGTATTTTATATCAAGGAAATTGAAGGGAAAATAGAATTGAAATTGGAATACGCGACAGCTTTGTTTAAGAAGCCGGGAGTGGCGGGCATGTTGAAACATTATCTGGAGATTCTTGAACAAGTGATTGATAATGTAAATATCAAATTAGAGGAGATCAAAATAAGCCATGAGTTTCTGGCGCCGCAGTCCAATATACTTAAGGAAAACCAGGATGGGTTTGGGTTTTGAGAAAAATGGCCCAGTGACCCGTGCCTAATCGAATAAATGGAGTATTTAAATGAAAAATGAGATTGATAATATAAAGACAGCTGCAGCAGCAGAACAATTCACCAGGGAACGGAATTATTGGCTGAATCGATTCGCCGATGAATTTGAGAAAACTTATTTTCCATATGATTTCCTGCATACAGGAGTTCACGGAGTTTACCCGAATGAACGAAAGATGGAATCGGTAAAATTTAGTTTTCCAGGGGACCTTTCTTCACGGTTGATTAAGCTGAGTAACCGTTTCGATCCCCGATTACATGTGATATTGGTGACGGGGTTAATATTAATACTTCATAAATATACGGGCAATGGCGATATCATTGTCGGCGCTCCTATTTATATACAGGATAAAGAAGGAGAATTGATTAATACCGTACTAGCACTAAGAAATCGATTGGAAAACGAGATGACTTTTAAACAGCTTTTATTGCAAGTCAATGAAACTATTGTCGAAGCTGTGGATCATCAAAATTACCCGGTTGAACGGTTGGTACAGAAGTTAAATTTCCCGGGAAAAAGCAGCGGCTTTCCATTATTTGATGCGGCGATTTTGCTGGGGAATTGCCATAATGAGAAATACCTGGACCATATAAATCATAATATGACATTTTCTTTACTTAGAATTGCTGAAGAGATTGAAGGTAAGCTTAAATACAATTCATTATTGTACAGTAAAGCCACTAGCCAACGGATAATCAAACATTTAATCCATCTCCTCGAACAAGCAGTTTTTAGAGTTGATACCCCAATCGCCGATATTGACGTATTGCCTGCCGATGAGAAACACAAACTATTGGTGGAATTTAATAATAATACCCAAGTTGAATACCCCCGGCAAAAAACCATTCAGCAATTATTTGAAGAACAAGTAGAACGAACGCCGGATCACACTGCCGTTTTTGGTCAAACGGTCCAGTCGGTCAGTTTAACTTATCGAAAATTAAATGAGCAGTCAAATCAATTGGCGCGAATGTTAATAAAAAAAGGCGTTAGACAAGAATCAGTCGTTGGGATTATGATAGACCCCTCACTGGAAATGGTGATTGGATTGATCGCCATATTAAAAGCCGGCGGTGCTTATTTACCGATTGATCCCGGCCTGCCTCCAAATCGCGTGCTTTTCATGTTGAATAATTCAGGAGCATTGGTGGTATTGACCGATAGTCATTCAATGAAGGATATATCTTTCACCCAATTTCAAAGGTTTGAAGAAAATAAAGATATTCCTATTCACATGACAGCCCCACGTCCCCCTATAGCCGAATTTGGGATCCTCCCGGCCCCGGATCGTTCCCATATTAACCTGCTCAACTACAAAAACAAGATCGGTATGGCCAGTGTGACCAATTGTATCTCCATTCAAACGACCCGCGGCTGCCCTTATGAATGTCTCTATTGCCATAAAATATGGTCTAAAAAACATGTTCACCGGGATGCGGAAAGTATTTATGGTGAAATCAACTATTTTTATAAAAATGGAGTTACTAACTTCGCTATTATTGATGATTGTTTTAATCTTAATACACGGGAGAGCAGCAAGTTATTTGAACTGCTCATTAAAAACAAATTAAAAATCCAGTTATTTTTTCCCAATGGTTTACGGGGAGATATCATGACTCCGGGTTATATTGATTTGATGGTGGAAGCAGGTACGCGTGGTATTAATCTATCATTGGAGACAGCATCGCCCAGGCTGCAAAAACTGCTCAAGAAAAATTTGAACCTGGACAAATTTAAAGAAGTAGTGAATTACATTGCCGCAGCCCATTCTAATATTATCCTTGAAATGGCCACCATGCACGGATTCCCGTCGGAAACAGAAGAAGAAGCCATGATGACTCTCAATTTTATCAAAGATATTAAATGGCTGCATTTCCCATATATTCATATATTAAAAATATTTCCCAATACTGAAATGGAAGCGTTTGCACTAGAACAAGGCGTATCAAAACAAGACATCATGCAGTCAAAAAATCGCGCTTTCCATGAGTTACCCGAGACACTACCGTTCCCTAAAAGTTTTACCCGCAAATACCAGGCCGGATTCTTAAATGAATATTTCCTGGCGAAAGAAAGACTAAAAAATGTATTACCGGTGCAAATGAATATCTTAAGCGAAGCCGCATTAACACAGAAATACAATGCTTACCTCCCAGTTGAAATCAAATCCATTCGAGATGTGATCGAGTTTTCCGGTGTGGAAGGAGTGGAAATCCCGGTTGATTATGGTCGAGAGGAAAACAGACTCTCCATATTCGATCGGTTCCCGGTAAATCGCACTTTAATACAGGGGGCGCGACGTATATTATTCTTGGATCTATCCCAACATTTCAGCTCCCACCAAATGCTTTATCGTGTGGTCGAACAACCGCTGGGAGCCATGTACCTCCTGACTTACCTTAAACAACAATTTGGAGACCGTATCGATGGAAGAATTTATAAATCCGGCAATGATTTCGACAATTTTGAAGAACTGAGAAAGATCGTTCACGATTTTCAACCGCAACTGATTGGGATTCGCACATTAACGTTTTTTAAAGATTTTTTCCATGAAACAGCAGCGTTGATCCGACACTGGGGAATTACATGCCCGATTATAACCGGGGGCCCCTACGCATCCAGTGATTATGATACTATATTAAAAGATAAAAATATCGACTTGGTGGTTTTGGGTGAAGGCGAATATACACTGGTTGAATTGATAACAGAAATGATGAAAAATGATTTCAAACTGCCGCCTTCCTCTGTTATGGCCGGTATAAAAGGTATTGTTTATGCCGAAAAAGTCTATGCTGAGAATTTTAGTATTAATGAAATTCAGCGCCAGGTAATTTTAATGGATGGATATGACCATATCCTCTCTGGCCAATCCTGCCAAAACCCGGAATCCGTTGCCAGTGGAAATAATCTTGCCTATGTCATGTATACCTCTGGCACAACGGGAATGCCCAAAGGTGTAATGGTAGAGCACCAGCAAGTCAACAATTGTATTCATTGGATGCAGGAAAAGTTTCAACTAACAAATAAAGATTCGATTGCCCAGCGTACCAATTTAATGTTTGACCCTTCGGTTTGGGAAATCTTTTGGCCGTTATATGTCGGCGCAAAAGTAAAACTTTTAACCCGGCAGCAAGGGCGCGACGCGGAGTATTTACTCCATTTAATGGCAGATGATCGCAATGTAACCGTACTTTATTGCCCATCGCCGTTATTGACGGCAATAACGTACTTACTAAACCAGGCCGATAAGAAATCCCGGTTAAAATTAACATGGCTCATTATTGGTGCGGAATCCATCCGGCCTGAAGTAATAAAAGATTTTTATTCTTACTACGAAGGGAAAATCGTTAACACCTATGGCCCCACGGAAGGCACCATAAACAACACCTATTATGATATCCACCGGTCGGATAAGTGTTCCATTGTTCCTATCGGAAAGCCAGTTGCCAATAATCAAATATATATCCTTTCGCCGGATATGAAACCCCAGCCAATGATGGTGGCTGGGGAAATCCATATCGGGGGTGACAGCGTTGCCAGGGGGTATATTAATAATAGGGAGAAAACAGACCTATATTTTATTGCCAATCCGTTTGGGGAAGGGAAATTATATAAAACCGGCGATATCGGTAGATGGTGGCCTGATGGTGTAATCGAAATCATGGGCCGGGTGGATGAACAAATAAAGATCAGGGGCTACCGAATGGAACCCGGGGAAATACGGTCTGCCCTGCTAGGTCATAAGGCCATTAAGGATTGTATCATTACCGTTGTCGATAATAAGGAGTCGGAATCGCATAACGAAGATTTCAAGACCTGTAAATCTTGCGGCATCACAACCCAATATCCCAGGGTAACCATTAATGATGATAACCTTTGCGAAATATGCAAAGAGATATTGAAATACCAATCGACTCTTCAAGCATATTTTAAAACCCTGGGGGAATTGGAGCAAACCATTCGAAATCTTAACAAAACAAAAACCGGCATATACGATTGCCTTTTGTTATACAGCGGCGGCCGTGGGGCCGCGAATGCACTTTATAAATTGCATGACATGGGTTTCAAAATACTAACCGCAACCTATGATAATGGTTACATGGGAAAAGCAGATATTGCCAATATAAAAATGATTACGTCCAAATTGAATGTGGATCATGTCATATTGACCCATAAAAACACCGACAACATACTCAGAGAAAGTTTGAAAACCGCCCATACGGTTTGCCGGGGGTGTTTTCTTACATCATCTTCCCTGGCTGCTGAATATGCCTATAAGAACAGCATTAACGTGGTGGTGGGTGCTACCTTGTCCCGCGGCCAAATTATCGATAGTAAATTGTTTATGTTCCTTCAGCAGGGAATTACCGATATAAATGAATTTGAGGCAACAGTCTCCAGGTTCCAGCAGGATATTCCTAAAATAGAGAAATCCTATTTTGACTTAATCGATATCGAGGCTGTGAAAGATGGAAGTGTGCATAAAAAAGTAACCTCATTGGATTTTTACCGTTATTGCGAAATGACCAATGAAGAAATGATTTCTTACTTAAATGAAAGAGACCCTTATTGGAAAACCAGGAAATCATATGCTGTATATTCCACCAATTGCCCTATCAAGCAAATTGGGGATTACGCACATTTGCAAGAAAGAGGATTTCATTTTTATGGACCACCTACCAGTTGGGAAAAACGCTTGGGGCATTTGGCGTTAAAAAATATCAAAGAAGACCTGGAGTGCCGTATGACGCCCAAGGGCTTCGCTAATTTCTTAAAGCGCGTCCAATATGACCGTACCGAAAAAGAAAACAAAACGGATAAATATTTATGCGCCTATTTTATTCCCGACAAGCCTTCCACGGAAGGCGAATATTCAGCATCCGAATTAAGAAATTATTTATTACAAACATTGCCCGAGTATATGATCCCCCATTATTTCGTTCCAATAGAGAAAATTCCTTTGACTACCAATGGGAAAGTGGATAGAAAAGCATTGCCATCCCCGAAATTATCCCGGTTAAAATTGGACGTGACCTATGTCGCCCCGGCTACCCAATTGGAAAAAACCATTTCGGAAACCTGGAAAGAATTACTGGGTGTGGATAGGGTAGGCGTTCAGGATAATTTTTTTGACCTGGGCGGAAATTCACTCAATATCGTTATGATGGAACATAAATTAAAAGAAGCCCTTAATATAGATATCCCGGTGGTAACACTGTTTACTTATCCCACCATTAGTTCTTTGACAAAGTACCTTGAGGAAGAAAAAAATCGGGAGACGATCTCTGCGTCGCCTGCTTCTGCCGGTAAAGCAGATCGGTCTATTGTAATTAATGAGGGTAAAAATATGATGAAACGCACCTTAGAAAAAATTGAGCAAAGGAAATAATATGAAAGAAACATCGTTAACAGGATTGGAAATAGCAGTTATCGGTATGATATGCCGATTTCCAGGGGCCAATAATATCGATGAATTCTGGGATAATTTAAAAAATGGGGTTGAATCGATATCATTTTTTTCCGATGAAGAATTAATCGAAGTAGGCATTGCACCGGGATTATTAAAAGACCCAATATATATAAAAGCAAAGGGAATCATTGACGACAAGGAAGCGCTTTCTTTTGATTCCGATTTTTTTGATTATTATCCAAAGGAAGCCGCCATCTTGAATCCCCAGGTACGACTCCTTCATGAATGCGCCTGGGAAGCATTGGAAATGGCCGGTTATGTTCCCGGATATTATAATGGCTTAATTGGGTTGTATATCGGTGCCACCAATAGCACAATGTGGGAAATGCAAACTTATTTATCCGCAAGTGAGAGCGATGCACCATTGGATAGTCTATCAATCTATGCCTTAGCGGATAAAGATTTTTTAAGCACGCGTCTTTCGTATAAACTCAATTTAAAAGGCCCGGCTGTAAATATGCAAACGGCCTGTTCGACCTCATTGGTTACAATTCACAACGCCTGCCGGGCGTTATTGACGGGAGAATGCGATATGGCATTAGCCGGGGGGGCGACAGTCAATATCCCACAAAAAAGCGGCTATATTTATACAAAAGAAATGATTTTCTCACCGGATGGCCACTGCAGGGCTTTTGATGCTAAAGCTAAGGGAACCGTCGGTGGCAATGGGGTCGGTATTGTCGTATTAAAACGGTTGAATAACGCGATTGCCGATGGTGATGAAATATACGCCCTAATAAAAGGTTCGGCGATTAACAACGACGGGAATAGGAAAGTCGGTTATACGGCTCCTAGCGTTGAAGGGCAGATGGAAGTTATTAAAGCGGCCCAGCAGATGGCAGAGGTTGAATTTGAAAGTATAACCTATATCGAGGCCCATGGAACTGGAACTCCACTCGGTGACCCTGTTGAAATCGAAGCCTTAAAAAAAGCATTTAATACAGGAAAGAAAAGGTTTTGTGCTGTTGGCTCTGTTAAAACCAATGTCGGTCACCTGGACAGCGCTGCCGGGGTCGCAGGATTTATCAAAACCGTATTGGCTTTAAAAAATAAACAAATCCCTCCCAGCTTACATTATGAAACCCCAAACCCGAAGATTGATTTCGATAATAGCCCATTTTATGTAAATGCGACTTTGCAAGCATGGCAAAATGATGTTTATCCTTTGCGAGCTGGTGTGAGTTCCTTCGGAATCGGCGGAACCAATGCGCACGTGATATTGGAAGAAGCGCCGAAAAATTTTAATAAAACCGGTTCGACGCCTTTACGGTCAAACAAACTTATCCTGGTTTCTGCCAAATCTGAACCTATTCTTAACCGAATGATAAGGAACCTGGGACAATTTTTTCAAAAAAATCCTAATATCAATCTTGATAACGTCGCTTATACATTACAGGTCGGCCGAAGTTCTTTTAAATACAGGAAAATGTTCGTTTGTTCCACCCTGGATGAGGCGGTGAATATTTTATCAGCACCCGATTCTGATAAAATCCACTCCTTCTATGTCAAAGAAGAAATCCGGCCTGTCATTTTTATGTTCCCGGGCCAGGGGGCTCAGTATGTAAATATGGGTTTGGATATTTACCATGAAGAATTACTATTCAAAGAAATATTGGACCATTGTTTCGACATTTTGAATAAGCGGATGGGCTTGAATTTGAAAACAATTCTTTATCCTGAAGAAGGAGAAAACGCTACGGTAGATATAGAAGCAATAAACCGGACGGAAATCACCCAGCCGCTGATATTTATAATCGAATATGCCTTAGCCCGATTGTTGATGAAGTGGGGAATAAAACCGCACGCCATGATCGGTCACAGTATTGGTGAATATGTGGCGGCCTGTTTAGCCGGTGTTTTTTCTCTTGAAGATGCATTAGAGATTGTAGCATTAAGGGGCCGTTTCATGCAGCAAATGCCTTGCGGTGCCATGCTGGGTGTGCAAATACCAACCGACGAAATAAATACATTTTTGACCACTGAAATAGAATTGGCAGCAGTAAATGGGGCCTTATTTTGTGTTGTTTCCGGCCCTACCGGGGCGATTAACCAATTTAAAATAACAATGAAAGAAAAAGGATATAAAACCACTCCACTTCACACCTCTCACGCCTTTCATTCCAATATGATGGAACCTATTTTGAAAGATTTCGCAAAAGAACTGGCTAAATTTGCTTTAAATAAACCTGGAATACCTTATATATCAAATTTAACCGGCACCTGGATTACTATTGAAGATGCTGTAAATCCAGCGTATTGGTCAATGCATTTACGGCGAACCGTAAAATTTTCCGCTGGACTCAATGAATTACTTAAGGTTGACAATTCGATTTTTATCGAGGTCGGACCGGGAACAACATTAAGCACCTTTGTACGCCACCATCCCGCCAAAACCAATGAACATCAATCCATAAATCTGATAAGACACCCACAGGAAAATATACCGGATGCACGGTATTTACTCCATAAATTAGGACAATTATGGTTCTATGGAAAGAAAATCGATTGGCTAGGTTTCTATGGTGAAGAAAAAAGAAACCGTATCCCATTACCCACATATCCATTCCAGCGGCGGCAATACCCATTCAAGGCAAAATCTTTTCAATCGATTTTGCAAGCTAATACCGATGTTTCATCAATTCAAAAAAAAGATGACATCTCCAAGTGGTTTTATATCCCGGTTTGGGAGAAGTCCATTTACTCTATGCCGGTGGTTCCCGTTGAAACATCCTCTGTTGAAACAGCCCTGCCTCTGACATTCCTGGTATTCATGGATATTGAAGGTTGGTGTTTGCCATTGGTGCAGCAATTGTCAGAGAAAGGACACCGTGTGATTTTGGTAAAAATCGGGACAGGCCAGATTGGATATAAAAAAGATAGTGAAAAACTATTTTTTATCAACCCAGAAGAGGAAAATGATTATAGAAATTTATTCAAGGAACTCCGAGAGATGGGCAAACTTCCCGATCGGATTCTTCATTTTTGGAGTATTTCTTCCACAGCGCATCCCCTGGAATGCCCAGGAGATATCGAGCGACTCCAGAATTTGGGATATTACAGTTTAACCGGTATTGCCAGGGCCATAGGAAATGAAGCCGCCGCTGATAAAATCCAGATAAAAGTGTTTACTAACAATATATTTTCAGTAACAGGCGAGGAAGAATTGCATCCCTGGAATGCAACTGTTTTAGGACCTGTTAAAGTAATTCCTTTAGAGTATCCCAACATCGATTGCTCCATTATTGACATCAGCCTCCCAACTCCAGGGATGGATAAAAAGGATAAAGAAGAAAAACTAATGCACTTGTTAGCAATTGAATCGGTTAGCAATGGCACTGATGTTGTTGTTGCCATACGCAGTGGTTTCCGCTGTCGGCAAATGTTTAAAACAATGCCTTTCGACATGAGTGAAATTGAAAGTACGCGGCCGCCGCGCCGATTACGTGAGCAGGGGGTTTACCTTATCACTGGCGGCCTGGGAGGTATAGGACTTACGTTGGCTGGACGCCTAGCAAAAACTGTTAAAGCCCGGCTGATATTAGTTGGACGTTCTCCGTTCCCTGCAAGGCAAGAATGGGGCAACCTATTAAAATTAAATTTGCAGAACTATGAAAATGAAAATAAAACCGGACATAAAAAAGAAAAAAATATTGTACATAAAATCCGAAAATTATTGGAACTGGAGGAAAATGGGGCACAGATTTTAATAAAGGATGCAGATATTGCCAATTCCCAGCAGATGCGAGATATAATCGAACAGGCTGAGTGGCAATACGGCCCGGTAAATGGAATTATCCATTCCGCCGGCATTCCCGATGGGGCGATCATTCAACGAAGTACCCGGGCCATGTCGGAATCAATATTTAACGCTAAAATAAAAGGAACTCAGGTTCTCGACTTGATATTCAAAGATAAATCCCTGGATTTTTTCATTATATGTTCTTCGTTAAATTCACTTATTCCAACTTTTGGCCAAGCAGCCTATTGTTCGGCCAATGCCTTTATTGATGCCTTTGCATATTATAAAAATACCCGGGATGGCATATTTACGGCATCTATTAATTGGGACGCCTGGGAAGAAATTGGAATGTCGTTTGAAGCAAGGCAGCGCTCGGAAATTTATCCAAATTCCCGGACCGTTTCCACACCGCATCCTTTTGTTGAAAAATGTATCAGCGAAGATACCGCTGATGTATATATTGGGAACCTGGGCGTAAGGAAAAATTGGGCGCTGGATGAACACCGGATTTTCGATAAGGCTACGTTTCCCGGTACCGCTTACGTGGAAATGATAAGGGCAGTCTTCCAGGCACATGTGGGCGATGTTCCGATGGAAATCAAAGATATTTATTTCCTCCAGCCCCTGGTAATGGAAGACGATGAAGAACGGGAAGTACGAACCATTCTGAAAAAGAATGAGCAGGGCTTTGAATTTTTTATTACCAGTCGTGCACCGGCAGCTAAAGATAAATTATTAGAGCATGCCAGGGGAAAAATTGACTACTTACAAGACAATACTCAAACCCGGCATTCTCTCCATGAAATTGAAGTTTTATGCAGCGAAAAGGAAGTCAATCTTCCGCCAGGAATAGCAGATGAAGGAGAAAAGTATTTAAAATTCGGCCCCAGGTGGAATATTGGCAAGCAGGTGAAACAGGGGATAGGTCAGGCATTAATAGTACTGGAATTGCCGGGGGAATTTGGCGCTGATTTGAATACCTATAAATTACACCCAGCGCTTCTGGATAATGCTCTTGCTGGAACATTCGGTGCCGGGTCATATTACCTCCCCTTTTCCTACAAAAAAGTAAAAATAAGGAAACCCTTTACGTCAAAAATATTCAGTTACATCAGGTTAAAGGAAAATAAAGAATCTCCGAAAGAATTTAAGCATTTTAGTGTCATCCTTATGGATGGAGAAGGCAATGAATTGGTAAATATCAGTGAATATACGTTAATGCAAGTTCCCATTGAGAGAATTCAAATGCGTGATATTTCAGACTCATCATCTCCGATGCGTCCTACGGATTTTGCGAATGAAAGGGAACCGGGTTTTGATCGGAAAGAAAATACAGAAATATCATATGGAATAAAACCGGCAGAAGGAGTGGAAATTTTTGAACGTATTTTGGCGGAAACGTATCCTCATCCCCAGGTGGTCATATCAACCATCGATTTTGATGCCCGCGTAGATCATATGAAGAAATTAAACATCCTGGGGAGAAACGAAACGGATGAAGAAAAAACGTTAACTAATATCCCACTTATTTCACAGCAACGCCCCGAGTTATCCACCCGTTATGTAGAACCGTCAACTGGTATGGAAAAAAAGATAGCCGATATATTTCAAAAATTCATGGGAATTAAAGAGATCGGTATTAATGATAATTTTTTTGAATTGGGGGCTAATTCTCTCATGATGGTCCAGTTAAATAGCCAACTGGAAAAAGCCATTGAAAAAGAAGTTTCCATTGTAACCATATACGCTCACCCCACCATAAAAGACTTGGCCCGATTCTTAAGTAATGAAAAACAAAGTCCGGCTGATTCTGAAGAGGAAGTCGAATCGATGAAGCAGAAGATAGAAAAAGGAAAAAGTAAATTAGATCAAAGAAAGCAGCGAAATAAAGGTATGAGAAATGACTGAACAAGATTTATATAATGGCCTGGAAATAGCGGTTATCGGCATGTCGGGGAGATTCCCCGGCGCAAGAAACCTGGTGGCCTTCTGGGAAAACCTGATCAACGGCGTGGAATCGATTACTTTTTTTTCTGAAAAAGAATTGATAGAGCTGGGTATTGACCCAGCGACAATAATAAATCCAAATTTCGTTCGCACTCGGGGCGGTTTTATCAGCGATTGTGATTATTTCGATGCAGGTTTTTTCGGGTATACCGACGGTGAAGCAGAAGTAATGACCCCCCAGACCCGTTTGTTTCATGAATGCAGTTGGGAAGCGTTGGAAAACGCTGGGTATGATCCATCGCTTTACAGCGGCTCCATTGGGATATATGCCGGGGGGCGAAATAGTTTCGATTGGGAGGCGCTGACATGGCTTTCAGGAAAAGGTGCTCGGTTGGGGGGCGTATTGGCTTCAACCCTATGTGATAAAGATTCGATGACTTCCCGTGTATCTTATAACTTTAATCTCAGGGGGCCAAGTTTTGCATTAAATACCGCGTGTTCGACCGGGTTAGTAGCCATTCACCTTGCCTGTCAGGCATTGTTGAGCGGCGAATGTGATATGGCATTGGCCGGGGCATCCGCTATCACTGCCCATAAACCCATAGGATATTTTTATCATGATGGAGATATCATGTCCCCTGACGGCCATACACGGGCGTTCGATGCCCGGGCTGCGGGATTAAACTACTCCGATGGAGTGGGCACAGTTTTATTAAAATCACTGGAAGAGGCCGTCGCTGGTGGAGATCATATATATGCAATTATCAAAGGTACTGCGATCAACAATGACGGCCATAACAAAGTTAATTATACGGCGCCTTCGGTAAAGGCCCAGGAAAAAGTCATCCGGGCCGCCCTTTGCATGGCAGGAATTAAAGCCGAGAGTGTCAGTTATATCGAAGCGCACGGCACGGCCACCAATGTCGGTGATCCCATTGAAGTCCAGGCATTAAAACAAGCCTTTGCTTCAGATGAAAAACATTTTTGTGCCATTGGCTCATTAAAAACCAATGTCGGTCATATGACAGAAGCAGCAGGGATTGGGGGATTCATCAAAACGGTCCTGGCGTTAAAGCATCGGCTCATTCCCCCCAGCTTGCACTATGAAACCCCGAATCCCACTGCTGATTTTGAAAACAGTCCCTTTTACGTTTGTGCAAAATTAACAGAATGGAAACGTGGTCAATATCCACTGCGGGCAGGAGTCAGCTCATTTGCCCGCGGCGGCACCAATGCCCATATTATTTTAGAAGAAGCGTCGGAAGAAAAAGTAAAAAATGAAAATGAAAAAAACACCACCCATGGGGAATACCGGTTGATTTTATTATCTGCCCGGACATCTTCAGCGCTGGAAAGAATGTCGGAGAATTTGGTCTCATATTTGCAGGAAAACCAGAGTATTGATATCGCCGATGCAGCCTATACATTACAAGTTGGAAGAAGAGCGTTTGAATTCAGGCGTAGATTAACGGTTTCCCATATCGATGAGATAATCGAATCATTGTTCAGGACTAATTCCCGGGAAGTCCGTTCAGGATATACCATAGCCGAGGACAAACCAGTGGTATTCATGTTCCCGGGCCTGGGTTCACAATACATTGGCATGGGGGCAGGGCTTTACGAGGCTGAGCCTGTCTTCAGGGAAAAGATGAACCAGTGTTTTGAAATTTTAAAATCGCGGACAGGGTTTGATTGGCAAAGGGTATTGTTCCCCCATCCCAGTGAAATAAAAAATAACCTGCCAGATGAAACCGTTCAACCCCTCCTTTTCTCATACGAATATGCCTTAGCCCAGCTGCTGATGGCATGGGGAATAACGCCCTATATGCTGATCGGGTATAGTTTCGGTGAATATACAGCGGCTTGTTTATCAGGGGTACTCTCCCTGGAAGATGCATTAGAACTGATCGTATCCAGGGCACTGTTAATAAGCCGGGTACCCGGTGGGGCCATGTTAAGCGTACCGCTTCCCGTTAAAGAAGTGCAGCCTATTTTAACCAAAGGATTATCCATTGCCATTGACAATGGCCCTTCCTGTATCGTATCCGGTCCCGCGGCTGAAATCGAAAACTTCGGGGCGCAAATGAAAGAGATGAGACATATGTGTATGGGTCTTGATGCTATCCATGCCATCCATTCCATGATGATGGACCCGGTGGTGGAAGAATTTAAAACGCAGGTGGGGAAATACATTTTACATGAACCCCAAATCCCATATATATCCAATGTAACCGGTAAACAGATAACAACGGAAGAAGCCATAGACCCTGGTTATTGGGCCCGGCATTTGCGGGAAACCGTGCGTTTTGCCGATGGCATCCATGAATTACTTCATGAAAAAAAAGCAATTTTCGTGGAAGTCGGACCGGGACGTGATCTCAGCACGTTAATGACTCGTTTTATCGATTTCCAGTCGGAACAAAAAGTCATTAACCTGGTGAGACCCCCAGAAAAAAATGTCCATGACCTCCGGTATTTATTGAATAAGATTGGTGATTTATGGTTGTATGGGAAAAAAATCGATTGGACCGGATTTTATGGAGCTGAAATACGGCAACGTGTTCCTTTGCCGACTTATCCGTTTCAAAGGAAACGTTATACCATCGAACCCCCGCGTGAAGGTATGTTAAGCGGTATTGGAATGAATTTTGAAATCCCCCGTCAAGATATATTGGAGTCTAAAGTTGCTGTTGATGGCTCGTTGACACAACTACCCATGATGGCTTCATATAATGTGCGCAGCGAAATAGAACGAGTAATTGTGGGTATATGGCAGGAAATGCTGGGAGTGAATCAAATCGAGAGCGATGATGATTTCCTGGAATTAGGCGGGGATTCATTGAAAGCTATAACTGTATTATCACGTGTACATAAAATCTATAATACAATTATTCCATTGGCGCAATTTTTTAAAGAGCCCACTGTCAAAAAGCTGGCAGAATATATTGAAAAGGTCGAAAAAAGTGCTTTTATGCCCATCCCTAGCGCTGAAACTAAAAACTATTATGTATTATCATCGATTCAAATGCGTCTATTCATTCTTCAGCAAATGGATCCGGACAGCGTCGGATACAATCTTCCCCAGGCGTATATCATGGAAGGTGACATTGACAGGCAAAAAATGGAAACGGTTTTTAAAAAGTTAATCGGGAGGCATGAAAGTCTAAGAACTTCCTTTGAGATAATTGAGAAAGAACCAATCCAGAGAATAAACAATGCGGAAGACCTGGATTTTGAGATCGAATTTGTTTCAGGTCCAGGGAATAAGGTAGATCAATTCATACAACCTTTTAATTTATCCCGAGCCCCATTAATACGGGCAAGATTAATCGAACAAGAACCAAAAAAACATATCCTGATGGTAGATATGCATCATATTGTATCAGATGGCGTATCCAATGCCTTATTCATCCAGAATTTTGTCGAGGTATATGCCGGATTGGAATTGCCGCCATTAAAAATTCAGTATAAAGATTATTCAGAATGGTTACACAGCGCGGTGCAGATGGAAAGATTGAAGCAACAGGAAGCCTTTTGGCTGAAAGAATTGGCTGGGAAACTGCCTATTTTAAATTTACCAACGGATTTTTCCAGGACTTCGCCGCTAAATTTCGAAGGAAATCGCGTGTATTTTGATATCCCCCAGGAAAATACTGAGAAATTAAAGGAATTGGCGAAAAACGAAGAAGCCACATTGTACATGGTACTACTGTCCATATTTAATATACTGCTTTTCAAACTATCTGCCCAAAACGAGATTATTATTGGTGTGGATACCGCCGGGAGAACGCATGCCGATTTCGAGCAGATCATCGGGGTTTTTATCAATACCCTGGTATTGCGGACATTTCCCGTGAGAGAAAAACCCTTTCGCAGGTTCCTTCAAGTAGTAAAAGCAAAAACTCTTGAAATTTTTGAAAACCAGGATTATCCCTTTGATCTCCTGGTGGATAAGCTTGAAAAAACAAGAACCCCTTTCCGCAACCCCATTTTCGATATCTTGTTTTCATATGAACAGTTTGAAGTCAAACCCCTGGAAATACCCGAAGCTCTCAGTCATTTGACAATAAGACCCTATGATGAAGGAACCGTCGCTTCGAAATTGGATATGAATGTTAAAGCCAGGGCAGGGGATGTCATCGAAATCATTATTGAATACAAAACCAAACTGTTCAAGGAAAGCACCATCCGGAGATATGCCGGGTATTTTAAAGAGATCGTCGATGCGGTGATTCTAGATTCGGAGATCATGCTGCAAGACATTAAAATCACCCATGATTTGTTACGAATAGACCGAGACATCGGCAAATTGGACCTGGAATTTTAAAAATGGTCGGGATAGACGTTTAAAGGATAAAAAAGGATTAAAAAGAATGAGCAAAATGATATTTATGTTTCCCGGTGTGGGTTCTCACTATATAGGAATGGGAAAATTTTTTTATGATAATTTTAAAATAGCCGGGGAAATCTTCGAGGAAGCAAGCGATGCGTTAAAGATAGATTTTGCCCGGTTGTGTTTTTCGGAAGAAAGTAAGAAGGAGTTGAACACGCTGGAGAATGCACAGGTGGCATTGGTGACCGTAAGTACCGCAGCGTACCGCGTGTACATGGAGGAAGTGGGCAGCGAACCCCTTTACTGCCTGGGGCACAGCCTGGGGGAGTATTCCGCGTTGTGCGCTGCCGGCGTCATGCGGTTCACCGATGCATTGGAAATCGTTCGCAGCCGGGGAGTCATTCTAAACAGGGCGGCGTCTTCCATGAACGGCATGATGGCCTGGGTGATTAACCTGGATTATCGAATCACTGAAAGAATATGCGCAGACCATGCCGGGCAGGGATGCGAAGTTTTCGTATCCGCCTACGATTCGCAAGTGCAGTCAACCATCTCCGGTTTTCGGGACACAGTAATGCGTGTAGGAAGAAAGCTGGAAAAGGAAGGTGCCATTGTCTATCCGCTGCAGTTGAGTGGGCCGTTTCACTGTCCCATGATGAACGAAGCTGCTTTGGTCATGGAGAATATACTCCGACAGTATATATTCTTTGATGCGCGTTTCCCGGTCGTTGCCAATCAAAACGCACAGTGTTACGACGGGATTGAAAGTATTGCCCGTAATTTATCTCTCCAGTTGGTTCGACCAATCCGTTGGCGAGATTCCATTCAGTACCTGGTAGACCAGGGAATTAAAATCGCAATTGAAATGGGTCCGGATAAGGTATTAAAACATCTAATGAAAAATAACACAGATTCCATTCGCGTTTATTCCTTCGCTGTCGGAACCGACCTGGAATTAGTTAAGCATCATTTGTTGTAACTCAAGGGAAAATAACGAGTTCGGTATGCATGCGAAGAAACAGGCATCCGGATTAGATATGCGGTATCCATACTGAATCTTATGAATCGTAAACATGGTAAATATTAAAAAATAAGCGAGGATCAAACGATGTACGACCATCAGGCAAAAGACAGAAAAATAATTGCAGCCCAGGAAAATATCCGGGAAAAAGAATTTTGGACGGGGTTGGTGAAAGGAGAGCCGTTGATAAGTTGTTTTCCTTTTGATTATAGAAAAATAACGGGGAAAGAGTATCCTACCGATAGTTTAGATATACTTCCCTTCACCTTTACTCCCGCAGTGGCGGCAGTATTGGTGAAAACCAGTAAAGATTCCCACCACCGGCTGCATATCGTGTTGACAGCTGCGGCGGCGATATTAATGAATAAATATTCTCGCTGGCCAAACCAGGATATCCTGGTCATTGTGCCAATTTATCGTCCCCAACTGGATGGGGAGTTTATCAATACCGTCCTACCGTTACGAATCCGGCAGGCTTCTGCTATGACATTTATGGATATATTAAAAGAGGTAAGCCGCGCCCTTATTGCCGCAGTGGAACATGAGAATTACCCTGTGGAACTGTTATTTGACCGTTTACCGTTAGATATACACTTAAGCGGGGCAGGGGCAACTTTACCGGGAACGGGATTAATATTGGAGAATATCCACAATAAAGAACATATTCGGCATTTAAAGCTTCCCCTGGTTTTTTCCTTCCGCCGGGAAGATGCCAGGATTAGTGGCGAATTGGAATACAATTCGCATCTATGTAGGAAAGAACTGGCCGAACAGTTAGTTTCGCACCTGGGCTGGATAGTGGAGGGGATGATTTCTGACCTGGAGGCACCGGTCTCCTCACTTGAGATATTGTCTGAGGAAGAGAGAAAACGTTTATGGGAAGGTTTCTCTGGGATTGCAGAAGAAAAAGCCGCCGCGGTCGAACCAATGACTTCTTTTGACGAGAAATTACAGCGCATATGGGGGGAGGTGTTAGATGTAGAGATGAGCGACATCGGCGCAGAAGCCAACTTTTTTGAATTGAACGGTAGCTCCTTGAGAACATTAATGTTGATATCTCGTATTTACAAAGAATTTGAAATCCGTATTACCCTTTCGGAAATTTTTAATCTTCCCACCTTCAGGAGACAGGCCGGGCACATCAAGAAAGCGTTGAAACAAACCTATCTCCCCATAGAACCGGTGGAAATGAGAGAATATTATCCTTTATCCTCTTTACAGAAAAGACTGTATTTCATTCAACAAGTCAATCCTGACAGCATTAGTTACAATGTCCCCTCGGTAGACTTGTTTGAAGAGGAATTGGATAAGGATAATTTAAGAAGGACTTTCTGGGAATTAATCCGGCGGCATGAAAGTTTCAGGACCTCTTTCGAATTAGTTGATGAAGTGCCGGTGCAGAGAATATACCGCCCTGAGGAGCTTGAATTTGATATCCATTATCACATCGGCCACACAAAAAATGAGATGGAAAACATTATTGCAGCCTTTTTGAAGCCTTTTCACTTAAGTAAAGCACCGCTGTTGCGGGTTGGAGTGATTCACAATGAAAATAAGAATTACATAATGTTGGATACCCATCACATTGTGTTGGATCTGGTCTCCAACCTGTTATTCAAAAGGGAGTTCAGAAGAATTTATAAAGGGAATTCATTACCGCCAGTCAAGCTTCAATACAAAGATTTTTCCCAGTGGCAGAACAGTGAGACTCAAACCGGTATGCGCAGGGAGCAGGAAATCTATTGGCTGAAGGTATTAGAAGGAAATATTCCCATTCTTCATATTCCCACGGATTACTCGAGACCGGAAAAGCGTAACTTTGCAGGCCGATGGAAAGAATTTGACCTTCCCCCACAGCATATAGAGACGTTAAATCGACTGGCAATAGATGAAAGCGTTACTCCATACATGATTTTTCTGGCAATATATAATATTATGCTGGCAAAGATTTCCGGCCAGGAAGATATTATTGTCGGCACCGCAATGGTGGGGAGAAATCACCCGGATTTACATGAAATCATCGGGATGTTTGTGAATGTCCTGGCATTAAGGAATTTTCCCTCCGGGGAGAAAACCTTTCTCGATTTTCTTCGTAGTGTCAAAAAAAATACATTGAGTGCCTTTGATAACCAGGATTATCATTTTGAAGAGTTGGTAGATCATCTGCAAATAAAGCGGGATATAAACCGAAATCCACTGTTTGATGTCATGTTTAACCAGGGAGACCTGGGCATTGGTTCAGGAAAAAATGAGCCGGGAGAAATTCCCCTGCCAATGGAGAATCCGGTTCAGGAAAGATACGAAATTACCACCTCCAAATTTGATCTTACTTTGTTTTATTTATCAGGAAGTCAAAATTTTGTATTTGAGTATTCCACTGAGTTGTTCGAGGAAAAATCCATAGAAGAATTTATTAAATACTTCAAAGAGATTACCGCTACGGTAATACAAAACACTTCCATTCTATTGAAGGATATTGTTATTTCTCATAATTTATGTGAATTTATTTTCGATGGAAAGGAAAATCGAATGGAATTTGAATTTGAATTTTAACGGTAGTGGTTTTAGGAGCAGTCAATGAGGATAGATAAGAAAAAATTAAAAAAGCTGATCATCTCTGCCCAGCAAAGAAAAAAGGAGAAAGAGTATTGGATAGAGAAATTGGGCGGGGAGTGGAAGAAAAGCATTATCCCTTATGACTATCCCCGGCATTTTTCCAGGGAGTGGTGTTTAAAATCGAGCGAATTTAAATTTGCAGAGAGGATAACTGCACAATTGTTAAAAATGAGCAGTGGTTCCGAATACGCATTGAATGTGATTTTTCATGCGGCACTTGTTGTTTTGTTGAGCCGGTATAATAACAGCCAGGACATTATCGTGGGGATGCCTATTTATAAACAAGAACATACTGGAGATTATATTAACGCAGTGCTAGCTTTGAGAAATAGATTAACTGAGCGGATGACCTTTAAAGATTTGCTGCTGCAGGTGAAGCAGAACGTCATGGAAGCGTTTGAGAATTGCAATTATCCTCTTCAATTATTGGTGGAGCACTTAAATATTCCTTATGGGCAAGACAGCGATTTTCCTTTGTTTGATGTGGCCCTATTAATTGAGAATATCCAGGAGAAAGAGCTTCTCCACACGATGGAATGCAGTATGGTTTTTTCTTTTTCAAGAGACCGGCAATCCCTGCAAGGAGTAGTGGAATATAATACTTCCCGGTATTGCAGCGATTCGGTGGGGAGGATTATCAGTCATTTTTCCATGGTTTTGCAAGAATTGCTTTTTAATGTGGATCAGTCAGTGAACGGGTTTGATATTTTATCCTCCAGGGAGAAACACCGGATTCTATATGAGTTTAATGATACGGAAGCGTATTATCCCAAGGATAAGACCGTTCATGAATTATTTGAAGAACAGGTGGATAAGACATCGGATCAAATTGCCGTTGTTTCCCGCCACGAAGAGCATGAAGGACACGAAAAGGGAAATTATCAGATTGCAATCACATACAAAGAATTAAATCATCATTCCAATCTTTTTGCTTGCACATTAAGAGAAAAAGGAGTTATGTCCGATACGATCTTGGCGATCAGTCTCGGACGTTCGCTTGAAATGATAATCGGGATATTGGGCATATTGAAATCAGGCGGAGCGTATCTACCTATTGACCCCGATTACCCGGAAGAAAGGATAGGTTATATGTTGGCCGATAGCAATGCAAAAATTTTAATAACTAAATCCGAAATTCGAAATCCAAAATTCGATACAAATCCCAATGACCAAAAAATAAATGTGATCGTTTTGGATTTTGAACATTTGGATTTTAATTTTTTAATAGGGCATTCGCGACCACTCTCCGGTGGACTTTCGGGCTTCGAATATCGTGCTTCGGGTTTTAATTCTTCAAGTCTCGCTTACATCATTTACACCTCCGGCACCACGGGCCAACCGAAAGGATCGCTGATCGAACATCGGAATGTTGTCCGGCTGGTGCTTAGCGATAAATTTCAATTCGATTTTTCAGACTGCGATGTTTGGACCCTGTTTCATTCGTTTTGTTTCGATTTTTCCGTATGGGAGATGTACGGTGCATTGCTGTATGGAGGGAAGTTGATTATAGTGCCCAAAGTGGTGGCCATGGATACGGCTGAGTTCCTGGGACTCTTAAATAGAGAGAACGTTACCGTATTAAACCAGACCCCCTCGGCTTTTTATAATTTGATCGATGAAGTTTTAAACCCCCACCGGCAGAGGAAAAATTTATATATGAAATATGTCATTTTTGGCGGAGAAGCATTGAATCCGTTAAAACTGAAAGATTGGCTGGGAAAGTATCCCCAAACCAGGTTTATCAACATGTTCGGCATAACAGAAACCACCGTACATGTGACATATAAAGAGATAACCGAAAAGGATATTGAATTAAACGTCAGCAACATCGGTAAGCCGATCCCGACGTTAAGCGCCTATATATTGGATAGGTATTTAAGACCGGTTCCTTTAGGAGTGACGGGAGAGATATGCGTTGGAGGCGACGGGGTTGGTAGGGGATATCTAAACCGGGTAGAGTTAACGAAAGAAAAATTTGTAGAAAGCCCATATAATCCAGGCGGACGATTGTATCGATCTGGGGATACGGGGCGATTCCTGGAAAATGGAGATATGGAATATTCAGGTCGCATTGATCACCAGGTAAAAATCAGGGGATTCAGGATCGAATTGGGAGAAATAGAGAATCGATTGTTAAAGTATGATGGAATAAAAGATGCAGTGGTACTTGCCGAAGAAACACCGGATGAGAAATATCTATGCGCTTATATCGTTGCCGATAAGGGATTTACATTAACAGAGTTGAGAACACATTTATCCGGTAAATTGCCCGATTATATGATTCCTTCCTATTTTGTGCGAATTGAGAAAGTACCGTTAACTCCTAACGGTAAGGTGGACCGGAGAGCGTTTCCGAAACCGGAGTTGAAAGTCGGCGAAAATTATATTGCCCCAAAGAATGAGATTGAAACGAAATTGGTAGAGTTGTGGGCGGAAATTTTAGGTAGAGACAAATTGCATAAGCCTCAGTTGCAAACATCGATAGGCATCCATGATAATTTCTTCGAATTGGGAGGGCATTCGCTAAATGCTACCATTCTTGTATCGAAGATACATAAGTTATATGATGTGATAGTTCCGTTGACGGAAATTTTTAAGACGCCGAGAATTAAGGAATTGGCGAAATATATAAAAGAAAAGAGTAAAGAGTTCCATATATCCATCGAGCCCGCGGAAGAGAAAGAATATTATGAACTATCCCCAGCCCAGAAGAGATTATATATTTTGCAGCAATTAGTGACGGATAATACCAGTTACAATATGCCTCTTGTTATGCCCCTTGCGGAAAGTGTCGAAAAAGAAAAACTGGAATCGGTATTTAAAAAACTAATTGAAAGACATGAGAGTTTAAGAACGTCGTTTATAACAGTAAACGAAGAGCCTTTTCAGAGGATACACCGGGAGGTAGATTTCCCTATCGGTTTTTATGAAATAAAGGAAGAAGCAGAAGTAGTTCCACTTATTTCCGGTTTTACAAAGCCATTCGATTTGGGCTTAGCGCCTCTTCTGAGAGTGAACTTGATCGTAGTGGGATCATCCCGCTGGGTTCTATTTATAGACATGCATCACATCGTCACTGACGGGACGTCGCAGGGCATATTGGAAAAGGAGTTCCTGGGGTTACAGGCAGAAGAAGAGTTGCATCCTCTGCGTCTCCAGTATAAAGATTATTCGGAATGGTATAACAAGGCGCTTCGGCAGGAAGCGATAAAACAACAGGAATCCTATTGGCTGAAAGAATTTCCCGATGAACTTCCCGTGCTGGATCTTCCCACCGATTACCCGAGGCCATCGATACAGAGTGTTGAGGGGAATGTGGTGAGTTTTAGTTTCACTGTACGGGAAACAAACGTTTTAAAAGCAATCGCAAAAGAGAACGAAGCCACCCCGTATATGGCTTTACTGGCAATATTCAATATATTATTGGCGAAACTCAGCAGGCAGGAAGCTATTATAATAGGGACAGCCATCGCCGCCCGGCGTCATGCCGACTTGTTGAATGTTATCGGCATGCTGGTCAATACACTTGCCATGAGGAACTATCCATCGGGAGATAAAGCGTTTAAAGAGTTTTTACGGGAAGTGCAAGTGCGGACATTGGATGCCTACGAGAACCAGGAATATCCGTTTGAAGTTTTGGTGGATAAAATAAAAGTCAACCGGGATGTCGGGCGAAATCCTGTTTTTGATATTATGTTCAATTTGTTGAACCAGGAGGACTACAAAGTGGAGGTGCCCGGGCAAAATGATCAGGTTCCCTACCTGCACAAAAAAGGAACCTCTAAATTCGATATGAATTTAACGGCGGTGGAGATAGGAGAGAGACTTTTCTTTACACTTGAATATAGTACCCACTTATTTAAACCGGTGAGAATTGAACGGATAATCGGATATTATAAGAATATATTGGAGGTGTTGTCGCGTGATACGGGGTTAAAGATAGCGGAAATAGAGATAATGGGCAAAGAGGAACAGGAAGCGGTATTGAAACTATCGAGAGGAATGGCAGATGATTATGAAGGAATGACGACAGTGCACCGGTTGTTTGAAGAGCAGGCAGCGAGAACGCCGGACAATATTGCCGTTATCGGCCAAACCGTAAGGACAAAACATTTACGATTTTTGGAGAATAAAAATGCATCGCCCGCACCCATCATACAATTATCATATCGGGAGTTGAATGAGATGTCCAATCAATCGGCTTATCGATTAAGAGAGAAAGGAGTTGGTTCGGACAGCGCTGTAGGGTTAATGGTGGAACGATCGGTGGAGATGATAATCGGGGTGTTGGGAATAATGAAAGCCGGAGGGGCATATTTACCGATCGATTCGGAGCTCCCCGGGGAGAGAAAGAGATACATGATTGAGGATGGAGAAGTCCGGTGCCTGGTAGTAAGTGATGATACCGAAGATATTGGCGATGAAATTATCAATCGATTAGAGGTAATAGACCTGAGGCAGGAAAATATTTACAGAAGAGATAACAGTAACCTGGAATATATCGGCAACGGTTCTGACCTGGTGTACGTGATATATACGTCGGGTTCGACAGGAAAACCCAAGGGAGTGATGGTAGAGCACCGCAATTTATTAAATTTATTAAAGTTTCAATTTAAGTATACCAACATCGATTGCAGCCGAATTTTACAATTTTCCACAATAAGTTTTGACGCCTCATTTCATGAGATATTTTCAGTGTTTTTATCCGGGGGGCAGCTCTACCTGGTAAATAAAGAAATTCGGACCAATATACCGGAGTTATTTAGACTTATTGAAATGAATGTGATAACGACGGTATTTTTACCGATTTCCTTTTTGAGAGTGATTTTTAAAGAAGAGGAATATATAAAACGGTTACCCCGGAGTATCCGTCATATTCAGACAGCAGGGGACCAGGTGGTAATAAGTAATAATTTTAGAAAATATTTAAGAGAGAGGAAAGTTTACTTGCACAATCATTATGGGCCATCGGAAACCCATGTAGTGACGACATTGACCATATACCCGGAGGGAGATATAACGGAATTGCCGTCGATCGGGAAACCGGTGATAAATACGGGAATATATATCGTGGATAAATGGGGACATTTCTTGCCGCAGGGAGTAGCAGGAGAAATCTGGATAGGAGGAGTACAGGTTGGAAGGGGTTATTTAAATCGCCCGGAATTAACCGCGGAGAAATTTATTATAATTCATCATCATTCATCATTCACCATCCATCATCCGATTCTATACCGCACCGGCGACCTCGCCCGACTTTTATCGGATGGGAATATCGAATTTTTAGGAAGAATCGATCACCAGATAAAGATCAGGGGATTTCGTGTTGAACTGGGAGAGATAGAAAGTCGGTTATTGAATTACCCGGGGATAAAGGAAGTCGTTGCGTTGGTCCGAGAAGAAGGGAGCGGGGATAAATATATCTGTGCTTATGCCGTTTCCGATAGAGAATATGAAATAGCCGGGCTAAGGGAATTCCTGTCGAAGAAATTGCCGGATTATATGATTCCTTCCTATTTTGTGCGACTTGAGAAAATACCTTTAACTCACAACGGTAAGGTAAACCGGAAAGCATTACCCAAACCGGAGATAAACGTTGGCGAAAGTTATACTGGTCCGCGGAATGAAATAGAAAAGAAATTGGTAGAGTTGTGGGCGGAGATTTTAAGTAGAGATGGATTGCATGGGTCTCAACTGCAAACATCGATAGGAATCGATGATAATTTTTTCCAGTTGGGCGGCCATTCGCTAAAAGCCACCATATTGGCTTCCAGGGTACATAAAGAATTGAATGTAAACTTTCCTTTGGCGGAACTCTTCAAAACTCCCACGATACGGGGTTTGTCCGAATACATAAGAGGAAGGGGGGAAGAGATTTATGAATCAATAATGCCTGCGGAAGAAAAAGAGTATTATGTATTATCCTTCGCCCAGCAGCGAATGTATATTTTACAACAAATAGATTTGAATAATACTGCCTACAATATGCCGGGAATTATTCTACTGTCTGAAGAAGTTGATACTGAAAAATTGGAAGAGTCCTTTAAAAAATTAATAAAGCGCCATGACAGTTTAAGAACATCTTTTCATATGATTGGAGATCAGCCGGTACAGAAGGTTCACGAGGAAGTGGACTTTAAAATCGAAAAATATAAAGAGTCCGATGTCCATCGATTCGTTCGGGCATTTGATTTATCCTGCATGCCTCTACTGCGGGTGGGAGAGTTAAAAACCATGGAAGGTAGGAATTACCTGGTGGTGGACATGCATCATATCATATCCGACGGTATTTCCGGCCAGGTCTTGAGAGAAGATTTTATGGCGCTCTATGAAGGAAAAGAACTGCTGCCATTACGAATCCAGTATAAAGATTTTGCCCAATGGCAAAAAAGCCCGAAGGAGGTTGAAAGGCTTCACCGGCAGATGTTGTATTGGTTGAAAGAGTTTGAAGGAGAGATACCGCTATTAGAAACTCCTTTGGATTATCCCAGGCCGCTGAGCCAGAGTTTTGAAGGAAAAAGTATCGATTTCGAGATATCAACTGAAGAAACCCGGTCGTTAAACGAGATGGCATTACAAGGGGGGGCCACGCTGTTCATGGTATTGGTGGCTGCCGTTAATATATTATTATCCAAACTCAGCGGGCAGGAAGAAATAATCATTGGCACCCCTATTGCCGGCAGGAGACATCCTGATTTAGAAAAAATAATCGGTATGTTTATCAACACCCTTGTCTTAAAAAACTATCCCATCGGGGATCGAACGTTTAATGAATTCCTGGAAGAAGTAAAAGAACGGGTATTGCTGGTTTTTGAAAACCAGGAGTTCCCCTTCGAAGGGCTTGTGGATAAGTTGTCACTGAAGAGGGATGTGGGGCATAACCCGCTATTTGATGTCATGTTTGCTATGCAAAACATGAATACCGTTTCAACCGATCCGGGTGACGGGACCCCATCTGAAACAGGTCCGTCCGTTCAGCCTGCTTTTCCAAAGGAATATGAAAATATAATCCAGGCAGCGAAATTCGATTTGACATTCACAGCAGTGGAGAGAGGACAAAAGACGTTTTTTTCAATACAATATTGTACAAAGTTATTTAAAAAAGTAACCATTGAGCGATTCATCATTTATTTCAAGAAAATTGTATCGATTGCAATAAAAGAGCCGGGTATAAAAATAACTGACATTGAAATCATATCGGAAGAAGAAAAGAAGCGGATATTATTCGATTTTAATGATACCGCAGCAGAATATCTGCAAGATAAAACCATCGATGAATTATTTGAAGAGCAGGTAGAAAAGTCGCCGGATCGTATTGCCGTTATCGGTTCAACCATAGAGACGCTACGCGCAACGTCTATACAAATAACCTATCGTCAATTAAATAATCAATCCAACCGATTGGCCCTTCAATTACAAGAGAAAGGGATTCCCCCCGATTCCATCGTGGGCATTATGGTGGAGCGATCTGTAGAGATGATTATCGGAATTTTAGGCATATTAAAATCCGGTGGCGTCTATTTGCCCATCGATCCCGATCTCCCGGAAGAACGCATCGATTATATGCTAAAGGACAGCGGAGCGAAACTTTTGGTTAATGAAAAGTTTTTCGGGGGGTCCGTACCGGCGGGGGCGGTTTTTCAAAAAAACTCCCCTGGCGACAATAAACTCGCTTACCTCATCTACACCTCCGGGTCTACCGGCCGACCCAAAGGAGTGGCGGTGGAACATTCATCCGCGATAAACATATTGACAGCCATGCATCGGGAATATCCCCTGAAGGTTATGAATACTTACCTGCTAAAAACATCTTACATGTTTGATGTATCTGTAACGGAGTTATTCGGCTGGTTCATGGAGGGCGGTAAATTAGCCATATTGGAAAAAGGTGGTGAAAAAGACCCGACAGTTATTTTGAATTCAGTAGAGAGGCAATTTGTCACCCATATTAATTTTGTTCCCGCCATGTTTAAGGTTTTTGTGGATGAATTGGAAGTAAGCCCCCGGAATATAAGAAAATTATCCGGTCTTAAATATATTTTTTTAGCCGGAGAAATTCTTTTACCGGGATTGGTTAATAAATTCAAGCAGTTAAATAACGCTATTGCCCTGGAAAATATCTATGGACCCACTGAAGCCACGGTTTATTCCTCGCGGTATTCACTGGCCAGTGGTGAGTTTCAGGGAAATATCCCGATCGGGAAACCCATGCAGAATGTGGTGCTTTTTATCCTGGGCAGCGATGGGAATATGAAACCCATCGGAGTACCGGGCGAATTATACATCGGTGGGGCGGGCCTGGCCCGCGGGTATTTAAATCACCCAGAATTAACCGCTGAAAAATTTGAACAGGATTTATGGGATTATCAGGATGACCAGGATGAGAAAAAAAAGGAAAATTATCAAAAGTTTTTTAGGGGGTCAAGGGGGGCGATTTTACAAAAAAGCCCCCCTAGCCGGCGAAGACTTTACAAAACCGGGGACCTGGCCCGTTGGGTGAATGATGGAAATATAGAATTTTTAGGGCGCATCGACCACCAGGTGAAAATAAGGGGTTTCAGGATAGAGTTGGGTGAAATAGAGAATCGATTGAGAGGGTATGCCGATATCCGGGAAGCAATAGTAATATCGAAAGAAGAGGATGAGCACAGGGATAATTATTTGCATGCATTTATCGTTTCCGAGAGTGAGATTTCGGTTTCGGAACTAAGAGAATATTTGTCGAAATATCTGCCCGATTATATGGTTCCGTCATATTTTAGCAAAATAGAAAAGATGCCTATAACTCCTAGCGGCAAAATCGACCGAAAATCATTCCATTCATTCAATGCATTCTTGCAGCCAGGCGCGGAATTTGCAGAACCCGCAGATGAAATAGAGGAGAAAATAGCAGATATATGGAAAGCAATACTTAAATTAGATAAAGTAGGTATTTATGACAATTTCTTCGCTTTGGGAGGGAATTCGCTGCAAATCGTTGCTCTAAATAATAGGTTAAAAAAGATTTTCCAAAAGGATATCCCCGTTGTAAAGATGTTTACTTATCCCACAATCCACTCATTAACAAATTATTTAAAGCAAGAGGAGGCAAATAATACTATTTCTGATAAAGAAGCAAGAGAATTTGCCAGTATAATGGAAGGAACAATGCAAATGCTTATAGGAGAAGAAAATGGCGATGAATACACAAGTTGAGAAAAACGCCAGATCAGGATTGGAAGTGGCCGTTATTGGAATGGCCGCCCGATTCCCGGGCGCAAAAAACATAAATGAATTCTGGAATAATTTAAAAAATGGAGTGGAATCCATTACCTTCTTTTCAGATGAGGAACTAGAAAAAGCCGGTGTAGACTCAGATTTAATAAAAGACCCGAACTACGTTAAAGCCTTTGGAGCACTTGATGGAGTAGAGTATTTTGATGCTTCATTTTTTGGATATACCCCACGTGAAGCGGAAATCATGAATCCCCAGATGCGATTTTTTCATGAATGCACATGGGATGCTTTAGAGGATGCCGGTTATAATCCTGAGTCTTATGGTGGTTTAATTGGAGTTTATGCAGGAGCTTCGTCTAGTTTTATTTGGGAAGGAAGGGCTCTATTATCTGATAAAAATAAAGAGATCGGATATTTTGCGGCAAACCAATTAACCAATACTAATTTTTTCCCCACAAGGATTTCGTACAAATTTAATTTTAAAGGGCCCAGTTCTTTCATTCAAACTGCTTGTTCAACATCGTTAGTAGCAATTCACTGGGCATGCCGATCCGTTCTGTCGGGTGAATGTCATATCGCCCTGGCGGGTGGAGTAAGTATAAATGAAACTCAAAAACAAGGGTATATTTATGAGGAAGGAATGATCCTATCTCCTGATGGTCACTGTCGGGCATTTTCCGCGGAGGCCGCGGGCACTGTCGCTGGAAATGGGGTAGGAATCGTTGTATTAAAACGACTTAAAAATGCAATTGCCGATAGAGATCATATTTATGCTATAGTCAAAGGTACTGCGGTTAATAATGATGGAAATAGAAAAGTCGGGTATACAGCTCCCAGTGTTCAGGGGCAGTCGGAAGTAATCCGTTTAGCTAATGCAATAGCGCGTATCGAGTATGAAAGTATCGGTTATGTTGAAGCCCATGGAACGGGAACCGTTATGGGTGACTCGATAGAAATTGAGGCATTGACCCTGGCATTTAAAACCGACAAAAGAAATTATTGCCCAATCGGTTCCGTTAAAACGAATATAGGTCACCTGGATACGGCCGCTGGGGTTGCCGGCTTTATAAAAACGATTTTAATTCTTCAGCATAAACTTGTCCCTCCAAGTTTGCATTTTAAAACTCCGAATCCCAAAATTGATTTTAAAGACAGCCCTTTTTACGTTAATACAGTACTAAGAAAATGGGATGACAATGGATATCCAAGGCGTGCAGGAGTCAGTTCATTTGGGATAGGTGGTACCAATGCTCATGCGATCTTGGAGGAAGCCCCCGAAATAAAAAATTCCACTGTAGGACGGACATGGAAAATGATCTTGCTTTCCGCAAAAACCAAACCGATTCTTGACAAACTAACAAAAAATTTTCTGGAATATTTAAAGGCAAATCCTGGCATTAACTTTGCAGATATTGCTTTTACCTTACAGGTAGGTAGAAAATCGTTTGAACATCGGCGAATGGCGGTATGTTCCAACACCGATGAAGCGATTCAAACACTACAAGATACCTCTTCTTTGCTGGGAAATGCAATCGATGATGATAAAAAACGGATTGTGTTTGTGTTTGATGGATTGGGCGGCCAATATGTCGATATGGGGAAGGAATTGTATTTGATTGAAACGCATTTCCGTGAGGCAATGGATCACTGTTTCAAAGTATTGGCATCACTAACGGATATTAATTTAAAGGAGATTCTATATCCATCCAATACCGTGGGGGCAGTTCTCTTGACGGATTCTGATAAAATTAACAAAATTGCGATTTCCCAATTGGTGATTTTCATATTTGAATATGCTCTTGCCGGGATGTTGATGAAGTGGGGAATAATCCCCGATGCCATGATCGGTTATAGTTTCGGTGAATATACCGCTGCTTGCCTATCAGGAGTTTTTTCTCTTGAAGATGCATTGAAAATAATTCTCATCAGGGGGAGATTACTGGCGGAAGTTCCCGGCGGAATCATGCTAAGTGTCCCTCTCTCCAGTGAGGAAATAGCCCCATTGCTTCCCGGGAAGTTGTCTCTCGCCATTGACAATGGTTCATCTTGCATTGTTGCCGGTCCCGCTGCTGATGCAGCTGTCTTCGAACAGGAAATGAAACAAAAAAAACTCTTGTGTATGCCGGTTTCTAACTCGGTTGCCATGCATTCGCAAATGATGGAACCTATTTTGAGTAAATTTAAAAAAGAATTGGAAAAAATCACTTTCAATCCCCCGAAAACACCTTATATATCGAATTTAACCGGTACCTGGATTACTTCTCAAGATGTTGGAAATCCCGGGTACTTGTGCGAACACCTGCGAAAAACCGTACGTTTTGCAAATGGCTTCAAAGAACTGGTAAAGAAGCGCCATTCGATATTTATTGAAATTGGACCGGGACGCGATCTCAGTATCATGACGAAACGCTTTATCGATAATAAACTCATGCAATACGCGGTGAACCTGGTAAGGCCACCTCAAAAAAAAGTATCGGATGTCTATTACTTGCTGAAAAAAATCGGTTATTTGTGGCTTTACGGTGTAAACGTCGATTGGTCGGAATTTTATAGCGATGAAAAAAGATGTCGGGTCCCTTTACCTCCATATCCCTTTGAGGGGCGGCGTTACTGGATCGAAGGAGTTCCCTTTAAAGCCGGCGCCGGATTCCCTGGAGGGGCGAGGAGTATCGGGTTTCGAAAGAACCGGGGTATTGATGATTATTTTTATATTTCCACCTGGAGACGTCTCCCGCTACGCGCCGCAGGTTTTTTACCGGGAACCGCGTTACCACCTGCCTGTTGGCTGGTGTTTATAGGGAACGATACCGGTCCCGGCGATCCATTGTTTTTTGAGACCGGCCTGGAAGAAAAATTGCGCCTGGCAGGGCAGGATGTAATCACAGTCACATACGGAACTGCCTTTCAAAAAGAAACCGCCCACCGGTTTAGCCTTAACCCCGGTAAAAACTATGAAGACGGTTATGATGCTTTATTTACCGAACTGGTCCGGGGCGGCCGGGTCCCGGACTTCATCGTTCATTGTTGGAGTCTCATGCGTCAAATGCCCGGGGGCGGCGAAGAACCTGGCATCGACCGGATCGAAGAAACTCTGGACCTGGGGTTCTATAGTTTAATCAACATTGTGCGGGCCATGGAAACGAAAAATATCGAGAAAAGAATTTGTCTGGCGGTTATCACCACAGGCCTGCATGAAGAGACGTCCTGTCCTTTAAAAGCTGCTGTGCTGGGGCCGGTGAAGGTCATCCCGTTGGAGTTCCCCAATATCCGCTGCCGTGTCGTCGATGTGGCGCCGCCGCTGCTGCAACCGGGAACAGAGCAAGGCGAACAATTTTTAGACCGGTTAATCGAAGACCTGGCAGCCCCGTCCGCCAACCCCACGGAATCGATGGAACCGATCACGGCTTACAGCGGAAATTACCGCTGGGTGCAGGGATTTGAACCTGTTCGCTTAAAAAAAACAGGGGAAAAAGCGGCCCTCTTAAAAACCGGGGGGGTTTACTTGATTACTGGCGGTCTGGGAGGTATGGGCTTGGAACTGGCCCATTACCTGGCGAAAACCGTACAGGCTAAACTTATATTGATCGGACGTTCGGCTTTTCAATCGAAAGACAGGTGGGAAGAGAAAGTGAAAATCCTGGAAAAACCGGGGGCCGAAGTCCTGGTTTTGGGCGCGGATGTGACGGATGAGAAACAGATGCGGGAGGCTATCCAACGGGCGGTGGAGAGGTTTGGGGTAATAAATGGCGTTATCCACGCCGCCGGTCTCCCGGACGGCAAGATCATCCGGCTGAGGTCGTGGGAAACCTCCGAACAAGTCCTGGCACCGAAGATCAAAGGTACGCTGGTGTTGGAAAAGGTTTTGGAATCCATTAAACCGTCGCCGCCGGATTTTTTTATCATATGTTCATCGCTTACGGCGGTGGTTCCGGCAGTAGGGCAGGTGGGTTATTGTGCGGCCAATAATTTTGTAGATGCGTTTGCCGTAAGCCGGATGTTCGGGGCGAAAGGGATATCCACGCTTATCATATCCATCGACTGGGACCGGTGGCAAAATACGGGAATAGCCGTTATCGCCGAAAAGCTGCATAAAAAATTAACCGGTGAAGAGTTAGAGGGAGGGCTCACGGTTAAAGAAGGCATCGGGGTTTTCAATCGTATCCTGGAAAACCCATTCCCCCAGGTGGCAGTATCTTCTTATGATTTAGAGATAGCAATAAAGCAAGCTTGGGCGCTTCAGGCCCCCCCTGTTATGGATATGGAACGGGTCGAGGGAATGACCGCTGGCGGAAATGCGGCGCAGCGGCCTAAACTGGAAACTCCATATGAACCTCCCCGGAGCAGTACCGAGCATTTTTTGGCTGCTTCCTGGTCGTCGCTTTTCGGGTATGAGCGGATAGGGATTCATGATGATTTCTTCCAGTTGGGGGGGGATTCACTGCTGGCCATGGCGGTGATCGCAAAAATCCATAAGGGGTTAAAGGTGAGGGTTCCTATCGTGGAATTTTTTAACACCCCCACCATCGAATCGTTGGCGGTTTATATCGATGCGAATGTTAGGGAAACGACGTTGGAGGTGATAGAACCGGTTGAAAAAAAACATTATTATCCCGTCTCGTCTGCGCAAAAGCGTCTTTATATTTTGCAGCAAATGGAACCCGGCAGCGTCGCATATAATGAATCGAATGTGATTGTATTGGAAGGGGAACCGGATCGAAAAAGATTGGCTGCCACCTTTAAAAAATTAATTCAGCGGCATGAAAGTTTAAGAATCTCGTTTATGATAATTGGTGATGAGCCGGTGCAGAGAATTCATGACCAAGTGCCGTTTGAAATCGAATTTGGGTGGTCGCCCGAACAAATAAAAATTTTTGGAAGTCCAGAAACTTTTTTTCAAAAAGGTTTCTGGTCGCAGGAGGCAATCATTAAATCTTTCATTCGGCCCTTTGATTTATCGAAGGTGCCTTTATTTCGCGTGGGAACAATAAAACAAGAAAATGGAAAGCACCTATTGTTAGTGGATATGCATCACATCATAACGGATGGGACATCAAATGTGATATTAAAAGATGAATTCAATTTGATTTATTCCGGTAAGTCGGTGGATTTACCGCGGCTGCGGCTCCAGTATAAAGACTATGCGCATTGGCAGAACAGTGAGGAGCAACGGGCTTTAATAGAAGAACAGGAAACCTATTGGCTAAACATGTTTGCCGAAGAGGTCCCGGCGCTTAATCTGCCAACGGATTATCCACGGCCCAGCATTCAGAGTTTTGAAGGCAGTCGGGTTGAATTTATCTTAAATGGGAAAGAAAGCGGAACGTTAAAACTATTGGCAAAAGAAACTGGCGCTACATTGTATATAAGTATTTTATCAATATTTATCATACTACTTTCCAGGTTGAGCGGCCAGGAAGAAATCGTAGTGGGAACACCGGTAGCGGCCCGAAGGCATGCAGATTTGGAGAAGATAATCGGGATGTTCGTCAATACATTGGCGTTGAAGAATAATGTCCCGGCGGAAGCGAGTTATAGAGAATTCTTGAAGGAACTCAAAGACCGAACATTAAAAGCTTATGAGAACCAGGAATACCAGTTTGAGTCCCTGGTGGAAAAAATAAACGCGGCGCGGGATATTGCCCACAATCCTGTATTTGACGTGATGTTTAATTTATTAAATATGAAAGACTATACCGATAATTCCTCGCTAACCGACCTGGGGAGTTCGGATCACTATATTCATCAAGAAGGAACCTCGAAGTTCGATTTGACATTGACAGCCGTGGATTTTGGTGAGTGGATTCACTTATCGTTTGAATATTGTACTCAATTGTTTAAACCGGCCACCATCGAACGGTTTATATCGTATTTAAAAAAGATATTGGAAGAATTATCGGCAAAAATAGATCAGGATCTGTTGGAAATTGAAATTCTCACACAATGCGAAAAAGACCGGATATTATATGAATTTAATAATACCAGGGTGGATTACCCCGGGGAGAAGACCGTTCATGAATTATTTGAAGAACAGGTGGAACGAACCCCGGACCGCATCGCCCTGGTAGGGGGTGAAGGAGAAGCGAAGAAGCGAAGAAGCGAAGAGAAGAGGGAAGAGTATCCCTTAGGGCGAATGGACGCCTGCGATGGGATTCATATTTCTTATAGGGAATTAAATGAACAATCAAATCGGTTGGCAAATGTGCTAAAAGAAAAAGGCGTCGAACCAGATACCATTGTGGGTGTCATGATGGAACGTTCG
>JAUPLE010000970.1 GCA_030837085.1 Acidobacteriota bacterium
CCGACCCATGTATTTAATGTACACTGGAACAGGACCTTCGTGTACAACCTGTACACAATCTTGAAATTGGATTTCATTAAGTTTAATATGAATATCCACGATAAATCCCCCGTGGTACAGTTCAGCGATTGGTTGACCGGTCTCCAAACCGGCACCAACTGGCGGAACCGGGATGATTACCGGAGGGACCGGTACCAGGTTAATCTTGACGCCACGACATTTATCGATAATTTAATGGGGTCTCATGAACTGAAGGTCGGCGGCGAACTTCAAGCAGCTAAAACAAACTGGATACTGGAAACCAGGCCTGATCGCACCACCAATTTGGTCTGGGAATTCGATTGGCCGGAATATGTCGGGGGCAATGGGATATATTATGGATTTCATATTAAATCCTTCAACCGCAAGGAAAATATGTTAAATTATTCTCTATTTCTCAACGATACCTGGAATGTGACCGGGAATTTGACCCTGGCTCTCGGGCTTCGCTATGATTATAACAGCATTATCTGGCCAGCCCAGAACCAGGCTGAAATTCCTATTTTTAATCCCTGGGGTATATTGGTAGACCGCCGGATATTTAAAAGTGTAACCCCGTTAAAATGGCGAAACCTTTCTCCCCGGCTAGGACTCGTTTATGATATCTTTAGCGACGGCAAAACCTTGTTTAAGGCTTCATGGGCCAGTTACGTAATGCCGAATACCGTCCAGTGGGTGAACCTGGCTCATCCCAATGGTTGGTATTACTGGATAGATGTATTCTATGGCTATCCTTTTGTGCAAATATCGCAGAGCCTGACCAGGCCCGGTGGGACCAGGGTAGGTTACAAAGACCATAACCTGGTCGCCCCTACTGCCAGGGAATTAACCCTGGGCATTGAAAGAGAATTATGGACCGACTGGTCCCTGGGAATCCGTTACCTCAAGAAATGGGACAAAAATTTGATTCACGTTGTCGATGCGGCTTCCCTGGATATCGATGCTCTCATGGATCATGGTCGATTGGTATGGCTGGATTGGGAAAAAGTCCAGGCCGTCGATCCCTATAGCGGCAGGCCCGTAACTTTTTACAACAACTTGAACCCCCTCCGTTTGCCTGAAAAATATATCGTTAACCCCCCGGGCGCGGAAAGAAATTACGACGGCATCGAAGTTAAAATCAGTAAAAAATATTCGCAAGGCTGGGCAATGGATGCATCATATGTTTATTCCAATGCCAGGGGTTTGATTGCTTTAAACAGGGATGATGTCGACGGCGCCCAGTCTTTAGGGACGTCCGATTTGTGGTCGAATCCCAATGCCCATATCAATGCCGAAGGCCGGTTCCCTTATGAAAGGCGGCACCAGTTCAAAATCACGGGATTTGTTAAAGGTCCCTGGGGCGTCAATATCGGCGGTTATTTCCGGCGCCTGTCCGGGCAACGTTGGACACGGGCAATCACCAGTAATTTCCTGGATGTTGAATTGAACCAGGTCACTGAAACCATTAAAGCGGAAAAACGAGGCGCCCATGGCTATCCCCCCGTCACCATCCTTGACCTTAAAGTTGAAAAAGAATTTAAAATCGCTAACCGGCGCTTAAAAATATTTGCCGATATTTTCAACCTGTTTAATAACAACACGGTAATACAAGAATATTTGGATTCCAGTAACCCGGCCCAGGTATTCGGGTATGACCTGGCGATTTTATCGCCCCGTGTTATGAGATTGGGAGTGAAAATCGAATTTTAGGTAGAGACGCTGCGCGCTGTAGAGATTTTTATGGGACAGGCGGGAATATTTTCTCACTGCCCCATGCCCGAAGGGGATTCCAGTCCAGCCAGCCTGCCGTCGGTCGCCTGATTTTCATCATGGTATACTAACCTGTTTCCACAAAAGATGAGCGCCAGCTTTTTCAACGTGGTTTGGCCTATTGTTTTCCGGAATTTCTCATCGATACCGCAGCGGTTTAATTGAGATTCGGCTTCGGCGCGCAGGGCTTGCAGTTTCTCTTCGCCGTCTTCTTTCTCAAAGTCGGCAGGTTTGATGTATTTGATTTCGATGATGTAGGAAAATTTGAGCCCCGGGTTTTGGGCCAGATGGGGTTCCAGTACCAGGTCGGCAAAACCCTGGTTCAGTTCTCTCTCCGAGTAAACATTATATAATTTGTTTAGCCCCAGGTAGATATTCCAGAAAACCTGGTGAACTTTTTCGCCGGTCATAAGATCGCGTAAGCTTAAGGAAGCTTCCATGCGTCCTGAAATATATTCGATGAGACCTTTCCAGTTTCCTTTATAGGCCAGGTCCCTTGCCAGGCTTTCGTATTTTTCGGTATCCAGGGATAAGATGCCGGTTTCTTCGTATGTTTCTTTGATGTAAGCGTAGTAGAGATGTTTGACCATTTCGTTGGGGATGGAGAGGATGGGGGTATTTTCGTCATCCATGCCGCTGAAGGTCAGGAGTCCGAAGTAATACAACAGCGAAGTAAAGTTTTTTGGATGGGATAATTCATGGATTGGGAAACTTGTTTCGATATCGGAATGAATCGCGCCGTTTTCTATGATATACAGGAGTTTGGAGAAGTTTCCATTGGCCCATAATGTCCACCAGTTCCGGGGTGGGGTGTTGAATTTTGCCGGTTTGCCGGTAGTATTCGATCAAAGTTTCGACTTCGGTTTTATCGAACCCCAGGATTTCGTTGATATCGTCATCCAGGGAGATGTTGGCGCCGATGTTAAACCCGGAGGTGACGTCGTCCAGGGTAATGGGGGAAACGCCGGTCATGAATAATCGGGAGATGGGGGTATCGCTGCCGGTGGTTCCTGCTTTAATCACATTGAAAAAAGCGCGTAGAAAACCTTCCCCGCGTGTTATGGAGCGGTATTCTTCTTCCCCGGAATCGGACAGGATGGTATTGGCAAAATTGTCGTATTCATCGATAAATACATATAATTTATATTTTTTCCCTTTGAAATAATTTAAGAACGTGCCCATTAAGGCGGATGCACCTTTAGAGGAATCGATTTGTTCCCGGGCTTCTTTAATATAGATATCCAGGTGTTTCCCATATTTATCCATAAAATACCTGACACTATCGCGGATATGTTGAAGAAAAAATTTCTCCAGGTGTAATTTATCGGGAGCCACCGCTGAAAAGTTGAAAGATAATACCAGGTAATTATTCTTTTCTTTGGTAGGGTTTTGGTGGATAGCGGTCCCGTTGAATAAATAGTCGAATTGGTCCTTTCGGTTGACATCATAATAATATTCCATCATGGAAAGAAAGAGGGATTTCCCGAAGCGCCGGGGCCGGATGAAGAAGAGGAAGCTTCCTTTTTTTTCGATATTGCGGATGAACCGAGTTTTGTCTACATAGAAAAGTTTTTTTTGACGAAAATCTTCGAAATCGGCGATACCGTACGGGATTTGTTTTAAATCGTATTCGTCTATCATGGGTTAATATTAAACCACAAATAAAAAAAAGTCAATTGGTTTTTCGGGCCTGGAATGGGTATTTTCGGGACAGGCGGGAATATTTTATCACTGCCCGATGCACGATGCCCGATGCCCGAAGGTCCCCGTTTTTACTTTTTAATTGTTTTGGATTTCCAGCCAGCCTCTCCCCTGTCCCCCGATTTTTCCGCACAGAACACTTTTGCGCGCTCTTACTTTCCTTGCTGATAGATATCCTTAGGTGTTTTTCTTCCCAATGGAGTTTTGTCGAAGTCTTTATCAAAGCTCACTACTGTAAAATTGTACTTTTGAGCTGCCGAATATTGATAGGCATCGTCAAAGTCGATTTTAAATTTCTCTATCACGGACACAACATCCGGCATATCTTCGGCTTCAAGTCTTACAATAGAAACGGAACCATTTATAAATAAATCTTTAATAAACTCCAGGAAAGCATCTCTCCTATTAAGTCTACTTAATATAACGCCGATCGAATGAAGAGCAAAATCGCTTATAGCAAGATCCGCGGTAGGAACATAATCGAGGAACTTCCCCACTACTTCTGACTTATCCTGGCCAAGAAGTCTTTCCAGCCATATATTCGTATCAACTAAGTACACGGCTTAACTCTCACGCCATTCAAGGGCTTTCTTTTGAAGTTCAAGAGATGTATATTGGCTGCGAAAATCGCTTAATGAGTTCGCCCAATTCTGGGATAATTTTTTTTTCTTTTTTTTCCGTTCTCCGGCAGGTAGGATAATTATTTCAACCTTCCTGTATTTCAACTCGGATGGCAAATTCACAACGGCATTTAATCTTTGGCCATCGATGATTTTTCTGTATGCCTGCATATGTATCTCCTTTTTAGAATATAATATGAACCAAATCGACGTTTTTGTCAAGCAAAATATAACTTTTTGAAGAGATAATGATGGTTTGGCCCGTCTCGTTCCTTCTCACTGCCCGATGCCCGAAGGGCTTTGTTTCCATTTTTAATTTTTCATTTTTCGTTTTTACTTTTTAATTGTTTTGGGAGCCCGCCTCTCCCCTGATTTTTTCCTCAGACAGGGAGTTGAAATCACCTTCTTTTTATTTTATAATAGTTGTACCATGAGTATAAAAAAACATATCCGGTTTGATTGGGCCATTAAAAAATTACTGAGAAGCAAAGCCAATTTCGATATCCTGGAAGGCTTTCTCAGCGAACTGCTGGCGGAAGATGTTAA
>JAUPLE010000971.1 GCA_030837085.1 Acidobacteriota bacterium
AATGGAAATGGACGATGCGCGCAAAAATACCGAGGCCTGCGTTAAACTACTCCAGGGGGAACTTTCCAGTCTTGATAGGATGCTTGACGGATGGGCCTCCTGGGACGATACCTACCGGTATGTACAGGCCCCGGACAGCCAACCCGAATATATCAAATCCAACCTGGGCGTGGAATTTTTTGCCAAAAGCAAAGTAAACCTGGCATACATTTTCAATACCGATAGAAAAATCGTCTGGGGAAAGATATATGATTTAAAAACCAGGGAAACCATTTCATTACCGGAGTTTTCCGCTCTATTACTGCCGGGGAGCGATTTTTTCTTCCAGCATAAAATAGAAGATATATCTGTGACTGGCGTCGTCCCGACCCGGCAGGGAATCCTGCTCGTGGCCTCCCGACCCATTGTGACGTCGCTGCGAAAAGGACCTATCCGCGGGACATTTATTATGGGACGGTTTCTTTCGGAAGAACTACTGGAAACCCTGGCCCAAAAGGCCCGAATTGATTTTACAATTCAGCCAATCACCACCATTGGGGTTACCGATATAATAGAACATATCACCCCGGAACACTCGATTTATATTTCCCCGGAACATCAAGACAATACCTATATTTACGCATATACCACCTTCCCGGATATTACCGGTCAACCGGCCTTTTTAATCCAGGTCAATATGCCGCGCAACATCAGCACCAAAAGCATGGAAATTATTCGCATCGTCATTCTTTCAGCGATGGTAATGGGTTTTTTCTTCATTTTTTTCTGGATGCTGTACTTGCAAAAGACCGTTGTGACCCCCCTATCAAAACTAACCCATCATACGGTTGCCATCCGTGAATCCGATGATTTGTCCTTGCGCTGTGCAGTAAACCGGGACGATGAAATCGGCGTCCTGTCGCGGGAGATAAACCATATGGTGGAACGACTCCAACAGGTGCGCCTGGAACTCGACTATAGACTAAAGACAGAGATAAACGGTCATCAAAAAGCAGAAGAATCCCTTCGTCGAGACCAGGAATTTTTACTACAGCTTTTCGAAAACTCACCCTTCGGTATCGTGGTTATGGATCCCCAAAACAAAATCCTGAACGCGAACCGCAAATTTGAATCCATATTTCAATATTCCCTTGAAGAGCTCCGCGACAAATCCATCGATGACATTATCGTTCCCTCCGAAATGTTGGAAGATGCAAAAATCCTTTCTGCCACGACATTGGAAGGAGAAATAGTCCAACGCGAAACAGTACGGAAACGGAAGGACGGTCAACTGGTGGACATCCTCCTCCACGGGGTGCCCATCTACCTGGAAAATGACCAGGTGGGGATTTACGGGATGTACCTGGATATCACGGAACAAAAACAAATCCAGGAGGAGAAAAACCGGTTGAAAGACCGGTTGGTGGAAGCCAAAAAAATGGAGGCGGTCGGCACCCTGGCCGGGGGCATGGCCCATGAGTTTAATAACCTGATGGCCATTATATTGGGGAACATCGAATTACTCATCAACAGCGGCATTGAAAATCAAGCGATGCGGAAACGGTTGGAAGCGATTAAAACATCGGCTGATCGTTCCGCTACGCTGACCAACCAACTCTTATCCTTCAGTCGGAAACAAATGCTTAAATTGGAAAAGTTGGATTTCAATGACCTGGTCGGCAGCATCGGTTACATGATGCGCAACGTTTTCGGGGAAGGGATTAAACAGGAGATCATCCTGGCGCCGCAATTGGATCCGATAGAAGGGGATCAAAGCCAGTTGACCCAGGTCATTATGGATATTGTCCAGAATGCCCGTGACGCTATGTCGGAGAAAGGGAAGTTGATGATTAAAACAGAGAATGTGTCCCTGGACGACGACATGTGCCTGGAAATCCCGGACAGCCGACCCGGACGATTTATTTGCATCTCCATCAGGGATACGGGTACGGGGATGGACCCGGAAACACTCAAACATATTTTCGAACCTTTTTTTACCACCAAATTAATCAAAAACGCCACGGGCCTGGGGTTGGCTTTCGTATACGGTACTGTCAAGCAGCACAACGGATGGCTCAATGTGTACAGCCAGGAAGGAAAAGGTACTACTTTTAAAATTTATTTACCCGTCATGCCCACAGACCCCGAAGAAAAAAATTAAATTCCCGGGATTTCGTATTTATTCTTCATTTTACCGCTTTGGTAATCCAATTCCGAGCCCAGTACCGAGTGGGGGATAAGATAGACGGCAATCATCAATACCGCGGCAGCCAGGACCCACCACTTACTCTTTTTCCTGAGGAAAAACGCGCCTAACCAAAAGACAAACGCAATCAACACCTTCGAATCCGTCAAATCCGTTCCCAGGGGGAAGCCTGTCCACCAATCGCCGAATGCATATTTTTGCACAATTGGTCCCAGGAGCAGTCCGCCGATGAAAATAATCGCCAGTGTCCGGAGGGCCAGCCGGGTATAGTTTGCCTCTTTCCGAAGAATTTCCAAACCGGTCCTGATGGCAAAAAGAATCCCCAGGAACATAAAAATCACATGGCTAATTAAAAGCCAGGTCGGCACGTGTCCTTTAAACCGCGCCACAATACTTATACCTTTGTTTAGCAGGATATTTTCGCCTTCCACCTGCACGCGGATAGTATATTCCACTTTACCGGCGGCCGGCTGGCCCGGGAATTCCCCGGCCAGGTACTCCCCCTGCCGTTTCATTGCCACTTCTGTCCATTCATCTGCGGTTTTGTAACGTTTATAGCTCAACCATGCCAATGTCTCAGGCGGCGCCTGGATTTGAACCGGTAATGGTTGAAATTCCGTAAAACTGCGCAGCAATTTATAACTAATTACTTTTCCTTTTAGCGTTTCCCTGGCCGTTAGCGGGTAAGTGGGCCCGGTCGCTCGTTGAAAAACCGCAAGGACCAGGGTCAGGATAAAAGCAAGCACCCACAACAGTATTGTCATTCGCCTATTTTTCATAAGACATTCCTCCTTATCCGGGTAAAAATGGTAAGTGATAATTATAATTTTTCCGGCATAGCAAAGTCAAATAAAAAAATAGTTGCATTCCATTTCCAATTTCTATAAAATATATGGATGATAAAAGAAAAATTACAAGCTTTCTCTTCAGGGCTGTCAGCGCCCGCCAATTACACCAGTGAGCGGATGCAGCTCCGGAAAGCGCGACTCTTTTCCGTACTGCTGCTGGCATTGACGGCGGCATTATTTATTTATACGCTTGTGCGCCGGTTGGCCGGCGCCGACGCAATCGAAACCCGGTATCTATTCGCGGCAATTGTCGCCATATTGGTGGTTAGTATACTGGCCCTGCTATCGATGCACCGCCTCAACCGGATGGAAATCCAATGCCGGTCGACATTGATGGAAAAAGAAGAGAGATACCGGTCGCTGGTAGAAAACATCAGTGAAGCTATTTTTACATTGAATACAGATGGTTATTTCACCTATTTAAGCCCGGCCGCCGAACGGATCAGCCAATATGATGTTAAAGACATCGTGGGTCAGCATTTTTCACGTCTTGTCCACCCCGATGACCTGCCGATAGTAGATGCGGTTATTAAAAAATTGTATTCCGGGATTAATGAAACCATGGAATTCCGAATTTTCGATAAAGATAGCAAAATACTTTATATTCGCGCCTCCGGCAGGCTGATTACAGAAAACGGTCAGACAACGGCTTTAACCGGCTTATTAACCAATATTAC
>JAUPLE010000972.1 GCA_030837085.1 Acidobacteriota bacterium
AGCTATATAATACCATTTTTTAAAAATATATTCAAATGGCAATTTTAATAAGGCGCCTGATGGACAAATAGGTTTTTGTCAGGGAAGGAATCGCCAATCGCGCCTGGTTTACAAACAACCAATTGCTGTTTTTCGTTCCCAGGGCAATGCCCCAAAATCCGGCGGCCTGGATTTTTTTGATCATTCTCCTCGCCTGTTCTGTCGAGATATTAGGAAGCTGTACCGAGTCATGGAATTCGATGGCAATTTGCCCGGCAATGGCGATATCCTTATGCTCCGCGGTTTCAAACAATAGGAGTTCCGCCCCTTCGATGTCGATTTTCAGCAGGTCGATTTCTTTAAGCCCTAGTTCTCGCATGAGGGTTGAAAGTTTCCGCGTCTCAATCTCAAAGGTATGACCGGTGGAGTTGGCTTTTGGGCCCATAATGTTTCCCGCTGTTTCCAGGCTGGACTGGTAGAAAGTAGTGAAACCGTCGTTTCCGGCAATCGCATAGTTGTACTTTCGTATCGAGGAAGTTTCAATTATGTTGGAGAAAAGTTCCGGGGAGGCTTCTATCGCATAGGTAAGGCAACCATATTGATCCGTCATATATTTGCAGAAGTCGCCCCGGCAGGCGCCGAGGTCCATTACTATGGAGTTTGGAGTGATTGCCGGGCCGTAGAAGGTGTGTCCACAGGAGCAGTCAAGCCCGAATACACGATCGATCTTTTTTATAAGAAAAGAGGCCATTTTAAAAAAGGGTTGCAGAAAAAATCGTTTCTGTGGGTGCATTAAATGTACCATGAATAAGTTTACAAAATAAATTTTTTTTTGTCCAGCCCTTTCACAAGCAATTCATCTTTTGGGTTTGATGAATCAAACCCCTACATCGTCGAGGCCGTTTCAGGGCAGCGAAATCGCTTCCAAAAGAATCGGCGTTGCCACATGAAAATGCGTGATCGCATGAAAGTGAGGCGATGTCGGTTCTTGAGAATGGATCAACGCATGAAAAAGATGCGGCATCGGTTCTTAAGGATGGTTCATCGCATTTTGATGAGGCGGCGATTGGTCCCTTGGATGGATCATCGCATCGCCGGGATGCGTCATCGGGTCCCGGGGATGCGTGATCGGGTAAAGCGGATGCAAATTTGCATCCCCTGGACAAAAAATCGCGTCCATCGAATGAAAATTTTTATCCACGGGACCAAAAATTTCATTAGGGGGACCCGAATTTGTATCAAGGGGACGGAAAATTTCCTTTTTTTCTTCTGAAAATTTGGGCTTGATTACCAGGTGTGTTTTGGACTATAATTTAGAAGGATACCAAAGTATATCGAAACGTGAGGTTACAAAGGAACCATGAACGACATAAATACGAATATCGATAAGAAAAAGTTGCTTAAAGTAATTATCACCCGCGCCCCGCTTTCATTTGTGATGATGGCGCTCCTATTCTTCCTGCCGGCCAGGACGATTAATTACTGGGAAGCATGGGTATTCCTGGCCATCCTGTTCATACCCGCGGCTTTCGTTTTAATTTACCTGTACCGGGAAGACCCGGAACTCCTTGTAAAAAGGATGAAGATGAGGGAAAAACAAAAGGAACAAAAACTTCTCCAGTTATTTTCTTCCCTTTTTTTTATTGCCATGTTTCTTGTACCGGGTTTTGATAAATATTACGGGTGGTCTTCCGTTCCGCTGTGGTTAAAGCTTTTCTCCACGGCCCTGGTATTATTGGGCTATATCATGTTTTTCGTGGTGCTTCGCCAGAACAGGTATGCATCCAGGGTAATCGAGATACAGGACAAACAAAAGGTTATCGATACCGGCTTATATTCCGTGATAAGGCATCCCATGTATGATGCGGTATTGGTGTTATATGGGTTTGCCCCCCTTGCCCTGGGGTCTTACTGGGCGTTGATCGGAGATATAATCATATTATTCATTCTTATTTTCAGGATAGTGAATGAAGAGAAAGTCTTGATGAGGGAACTGGAAGGGTATACGGAATATATGAAAAAAGTCAGATACCGCTTGATACCGGGTTTGTGGTAGAAAGAGAGAAGTCTTTGACTGCGACTAATTCAATTGGTTTATAAAATCCCAATCGGTAAAACCGTTACGGTGACGCTGTTTTTTTCCACCACTTTTTCCAGTTGTTTCGCTTCTGCCGGGGTTACTTCAACGAATACCAGGAATGCCACCTCTTTTAATCCCATCTGCCGGCCATATTCCGCTGCCTGCTCAATACCCTTTTCGTGTGTATACATATCCTTGAAACTCTTTAACTCCAACGCATAAATTTTTCCCTTATATTTCAAGATCAAATCGATTTTGCCGTTACCGGTGGGGAAATGGGGAACCACGTCTACTTTCCAGGATTTTAACAGATCGTACAGGTAGCGATATAAATTAAAATGATAAATGGCTTCATATATCCTTAAATCGTCTTTACGGCGAGGGACATCTTTGAAAAAAATGCCCTGGTTTTTGGTTAAATAAGCCTGGTAACGTTTAATGATATTCGGGATATAGAGACTCTCTTGATCCACGGCGTCTTCCATGGCGTCGAACGGGTGGATCAACGGCCCCAGGTAATTGAAGAACCGGTCGGAAAAATAGTTAAATATCCGCTTCTGCACAAAAGGACAGGAAAAACGAAGATAAAATTTGCCGTCGTCCGCTTTTTCCAGGTCGATCACCCCATTCATGTATAAATAATTAATGTCCGGTCTGTCGAATTTAAATTCAATTTTCTCTCCGGTTTTGAAAAATTCGATGACGATTTCATCATAAGGGGGTTTATTGATTTTGCTGATGAGGTTCATGATATTGTTATTGGGTAGGATATGGGTAGCGGCGCTGTACGCTTCGTTAAAATTAAACATGGAAATAGGTTTCTTCGGATCAGGATTATACGTTTCTGCAAGCAATTCGCCGAACCAGCAGGTCAAACCCGGTTGGCCGCGCATCTCATCATAAAGCGTGTCGATGACTTGTTTTTCTACCGCCTGCCCGCTCTCCTTTTCGTACCATTTGAACATTCCCGCTACTTCTTCATAAGTCAGGTTGGGGACATGGACGCTGCGCTGGACATTGAAAGGCGAGCCTTTCTGGTTTTCAATGCCCAGGACGCTACGTACCCCGATCAGGGTCACCCCGTGCAGCAAGTAGGTTTTTTGCTCCGTGGTTTTGTCCAACTCATCCATCCGGTGGATATAAATATTCCTGAAAGCGCTGACAACGGCATTGATACCTTCTTCGATCATAGCGTCGAATTCATCCAGGATTAAAATAAGGGGTTTATCCGAATCTTCTTTTTTAAAAATATCTACGAAGTCCTCTTGATTACGGATATCGACCGGTGGTTTACCCGAATTTTCCCTGATTTTCCTGGCAATGCTTTGGAGAATTTCGTTGGCGTTGGTTTTATCTTTTTGGTCTTCAAGATTAATTTTCAGCACATTGAAGCGGGGGTCTTTTTTCAAGCGATGGAGTATTTGCTGCATGAGCCAGGTTTTGCCTGTCTGGCGCGGCGCCCAAACAGTGAAATAATGGCCGCCTTCGGCGGGATTTTCCCCGATCAAGTTGACATATGTTTTCTCAATTAGTTCTTCCCTGGGGGCGTAATAATTTGAAGTGTTGCTAACAGGTCCATAGGATGAGAATTTCCTCATGTAAAACTCCTTATCGTAATATCGTTATATTAACGTATAAGATTGTATCACAAGGGGAATTGGAAAGCAAACCTTGAATCTCCCGGTGCGTAAGTGGGCTTAAGGATACCTATGTGCCTTATCTTAGCATATCGTTAATCTCAGAACCGCTGCGATCCTTTTGATTGTTATTCCCGTTGCAATCGTCATTCTCTTTATTGGCATCCATGTAGATATCGGGATCGTAAACGATAAGCAGCCGGTAAGAATTAGGAAATTCTCCTTCGTTTGGGGAAGAACTGTTCCAGTCACGTTCCCAGCTTACGTTAAGGGCGTTCCCTACAGCAAGATCGGTAAATGGCTGCTGGGCGACGAGGGTTCCCCCCGAAGTGGCCCCAGGCGGTAATTGATATAGGTAAGCCGCGGCCTGGTTGGGACCGGATTGAAACGCTTTATTGCCAATATTTTTCACCACGCCGGTGATTCGGATCCGCCCCGTGAATTGGCTGTCCCGCCGCACAATTTCGAAACGAATCTCAGTGGCCGCCGGATCGATACAATCTATCTGCGGCCTTACCAGGTCGGTCCTCAACTGCATACCCGGTTTGATCACGGCCACCTGTAGACAATCCAATTTAAAAATCGCCTTATTGGAAACCATGTGGTTGGGGGCCAGGATTTCCAGGGCTTTCCAATGTTTGCCGGGCGCCCCCAGTTCCCAGTAACTGGCAACGCGATGGATTCCCCGCCGGCGAAAGGCAATGGTTTCCACCGGCGATATGGCATTATCGCTGCGGATCCATTTGTACTTCACCACGCAGGGTTTATTTATCGCAATCACACCGACAAACTCAAACCGCTTGGGGCAAGCGCCGGAATACTCTGTTGGAGTTACCGAAGCTTTTACTTCGATCACAGCGGCGGTCAATTCCCAGTCAAACCCCAATAGGCCTATTACAAAAGCTAATAATAAAAAGAACTTCATCCGTTTCATGTTTCCTCCTTTTTAGGATGTTTGTATTTAATTTATAACATTATAAAAAAAAAAAATAAAGCGAAAATCTTAAAAAAATTTTCCTGCCCCGTTTTCTTTTCAATTCTTGTAAAAATGAGTTAATTCTTATATAATAACAGCGGAGATACCTTTAAGGAAATTTTTACTTTTTTAACTGGCATTAAAGGTAGAATCCGGGAGCGCCAGGATGCAGGATAAAACGATTGTTATTGCAGGTATCACCGGCTTCATCGGTGAAGCATTGTCCCACCGGTTTTTAAGCGGCAATTACCGGCTGAAGGGATTCACCCGCAGCCTTGAAAAAGCCGGGAAACTGGAAAAACTGGGTATCGAACCGGTCCTGTGGGATGGCCATTCGTTAACCGGTTGGGAAAAACAGTTGGAAGGCGCCGATGCATTAATCGATCTCACCGGCGAAAACATCGCCGCTGGCCGCTGGTCACAGGAAAAAAAGAGTAAAATTTTAAACAGCCGGGTCGAGTCCGGATCGATATTAACCGAAGTACTCAGACGGGTAAACAGCGGACCCGGTGTTTATGTACAGGCCTCAGCCATTGGACTTTACGGCGCCGGCGGAGATATCGAGCTAGACGAAGACTCTCCCGCGGGTAACGATTTCCTGGCCCAGGTGGTGAAGCAGTGGGAAGCAAGTTCCAATGGGGTAGAGTCATTAGGATGGCGCCGGATCATTTGCCGTTTCGGGGTGGTATTGGGAAGGGACGGCGGGGTTTTAAAACGTATGATTATTCCGTTCCGCTGGTTTATGGGGGGGGCTATCGGTTCCGGCCGGCAATGGATGTCCTGGATACATATCGACGATTTGGCCCGGGCTATCGAATTCTTAATCTCCCGGGAAGAATGCCGGGGGATATTTAATTGCACGGCGCCGCATCCGGTACGAAACCGGGAATTCGCCCGAACCCTGGGCCATGTGCTGCGCCGGCCGGCTTTTTTAGCAGTGCCGGCCTGGGTTTTAAAAATACTGCTGGGTGAAATGGCCGAACAAGTGCTCTTATCCGGTCAGCAGGTAGTTCCCGACCGACTGGCCAAAACCGGCTTTACCTTTCGCTTCCCATACCTGGAAGAAGCCTTAAAAGACCTATTGGCGATTTATAGGGGACAGTCGGATTTTTCTATCAAGTGAGTTGTTATAGAGAGGAGGTTCACCTTGAAAAATGGTCCTGGAACGAAAGAAATGCTGCGAGAACTTTTTTCCCGGCAATACTTTATGGTAGTGGCCACCGGTAGTGACGAAAAATTGCATACCAACCTGGTGGCCTTTGCCTC
>JAUPLE010000973.1 GCA_030837085.1 Acidobacteriota bacterium
AATGAAATTATCGGCGCCACCCAGATCAAAAAACTGCGGAAAATGGACCGGGAATTCTCCGTTATCTTCCCCGAAAGCGATGAAGAAGAGTTCGGTTCCATGATCGCTTATACATTAAGAAAAGATAAAAAACGGCAGGATGCCGAACTAACTGAAAAAGTGGTGGTCCAGAGCGAGGAAGCCGAAGACCGGATTTCCAAAGACCAGGGCGATGCCTTTATCGAAATATTCAAGAAACTGAGACCCGGCGAACCCGTGACCCTGGAAGGTTCTAAGAAATTCTTTGAGAATATGATGAAAGACCCCCGGCGCTATGACCTCTCTTCCGTGGGTCGTTTAAAATTAAATATTAAATTGAACTTAAAGAAAGACTTCAATGAAGAAGTGTATGTCCTTACCATAGATGATATCGTCGAAATCCTGAAATACTACCTCCGCTTAAAATATGACCGAACCGGGAAAATGAAAGTGGATGATATCGATCACCTGGCTAACCGCAGGATCCGGGCCGTGGGTGAATTAGTGGAAAATGCTTTTAGGATCGGGCTGATGCGACTGGAGAAGATCATCCGGGAACGTATTACCAATGCCGCGGATATTTCCGTTATGCTCCCCAGGGAACTCCTGAACACCAAGCCGGTTTTTGCCGCAATTAAAGAATTTTTCGGCACATCGCAGCTATCCCAGTTCATGGACCAGACCAATGCGTTGGCTGAAACCACTCATAAACGTCGTATATCCGCGTTAGGCCCCGGCGGTCTCAACAGGGAAAGAGCCGGATTCGAAGTCAGGGACGTGCATTCATCCCACTATGGCCGCATTTGCCCCATTGAGACGCCAGAAGGCCCCAATATCGGACTTATCTCATCCCTTACTACCTTTGCCAGGGTTAATGATTATGGGTTTATCGAGACGCCCTACCGTAAAGTAGAGAACGGCCAGGTAGTCAATTATTGTGAAATTCGCTACCCCGGCAAATCCAAATTCGAATACATGTCATTGGTGAGAGAAGATGAATTATTTGTCGAAATCGAACGCCTGAAAAAAGAAGACAGCGAATTACCGGTCTTTGAATATCATCCCTTTTACCTGACTGCCTGGGAAGAAGAAGGCTTTATGATCGCCCAGGCCAATGCCAAACTGGATAAAGACGGGCACTTTACCTCCAAGCGTGTCAATTCGCGAAAAGGCAGCGAAACCTTGCTGGCCGAGCTCAAAGATATTGATTATATTGATATTTCTCCCCGCCAGATTGTTTCCGTTTCCGCTTCCCTGATCCCGTTCCTGGCTCATGATGACGCCAACCGGGCCTTGATGGGTTCCAACATGCAGCGACAGTCGGTTCCCCTGGTGAATCCCCAGGCCCCTATCGTGGGGACCGGTATGGAAAGTAAACTGGTAGAGGATTCCGGCATCGTTGTGGTGGCCAAAAGAGCCGGTACCGTTATGAATGCGGATGCCGAGCGAGTTATTGTTAAAGCCGACGCCGGGGATAATACCGGCGACTTCTCAGAAATCGGCGCCGATCTATATGAATTAAAAAAATTCAGGCGCTCCAACCAGAATACATTGATCAACCAGAAACCCCTGGTAAAACCCGGAGACCGCGTCGAAGTGGGGCAGGTGTTGTGCGATGGTCCCGCTTCCGACCGGGGTGAACTGGCCCTGGGCCGTAATATCCTGGCCGGTTTTATGCCCTGGCGCGGCTACAATTATGAAGACGCCATCGTTCTCAGCGAACGATTGGTGAAAAATGCCTCCTTTAACTCCATTTATATTGTTGAAGAGAGCATCGAAGCCAGGGAAACCAAGTTGGGCAAGGAAGAAATCACGGCCGATATTCCCGGGGTTTCCGAGAGTGTGCTGCGGCACCTCGATGAAAGCGGCATCGTGCGCATCGGCGCTAAAGTCAAACCCGGGGAAATCCTGGTAGGAAAAGTGTCCCCCAAAGGGGAAACCCAACTCTCACCCGAAGAAAAACTATTGAGGGCTATTTTCGGCGAGCAGGCCTCCGAGATCAAAGATACCTCGCTCTACTGCCCGCCCGGCGTCGAAGGGACCGTTATCGATGTAAAAATATTCACCCGCCGGGGACTGGATAAAGACAAACGGGCCACGGAGATTGATGGGCACGTCGTTGATAAATTGGATCGTAACTTTAACGACGAGAAAAAAATCCTGGTTATCGATAAATATGAAAAAATAAGAAACCTTTTAAAACAAGTAGATATACTATCGGCGTTTGAGCATCATGGCGTAAAAGTTGCCGCCGGCAAGCCGATTCCGGTGGAACTATTGAAGAAACTGGATGAAAGTTTCTTGAAAGTAGTAAAGAAAAATATCACCGAGGCAGACCTGGATAAAATACTGGAAATCGAATCCAAATGCCAACTGCATATCGAGGCCTTGCAAAATGAAAAACAGGCCAAGATTGAGCAAATGAAAAAAGGCGATGAGTTTGCCCCCGGTATCATCAAGATCATTAAAGTATTAGTGGCAGTAAACCGGAAGGTTTCCGTCGGTGATAAGATGGCCGGCCGGCACGGGAACAAAGGCGTGGTAGCCAAAATTCTACCGGTGGAAGATATGCCTTTCCTGGAAGACGGCACCTCGTTGGACATTGTCCTGAACCCCCTGGGCGTCCCTTCGCGAATGAATGTAGGCCAGATTTACGAGTTGATCCTGGCAATGGCCGGGAAATTATTGGGCGTCCATTTTGAAACCCCGGTATTTGACGGCGCTTCCGAGGAAGAGGTTAAAACGTATATGAGAAAAGCGGGTTTACCCGATGACGGTAAAGTTATCCTTTATGACGGCATCAACGGCGAACCCTTTTCCAATAAAGTCACTGTCGGCTATATGTATATGATGAAACTGGAACATATGGTGGACGACAAGATTCACGCCCGGTCCACCGGACCTTATTCCTTGATTACCCAGCAGCCCCTGGGCGGTAAAGCGCAGTTCGGCGGGCAGCGCGTCGGGGAAATGGAAGTCTGGGCATTAGAGGCCTACGGCGCCGCTTACTTGCTCCAGGAAATGTTGACCATTAAATCGGATAATATCAGTGGACGAAATGAGATATATTCCGCCATTGTCAAAGGCACCATGGACTTTAATCCCGGTTTGCCCGAATCTTTCAATGTACTCATTAAGGAATTGAAGAGCCTTGCCCTGAACGTCGAATTGCTCAAGAGGGATAAGGCCGTCGAGGAAACCATGATGAAAGAAAATATTGCCAATATATCTTAGCAGGGAGGAGTGGTTATGCATAAACTTAAGAAGTATGGAAAAGAAGTTAATATAATGGATTATCATAAGATAAAGATAAGCCTTGCTTCTCCTGAGGTAGTACGCAGTTGGTCATCGGGAGAAGTCACCAAACCGGAAACCATCAATTACAGGACCTTTAAACCGGAACGCGACGGACTTTTTTGCGCCAAGATCTTCGGTCCTACCCAGGATTTCCGGTGTTTATGCGGCAAGTATAAAGGCTTAAAATATAAAGGCATCGTCTGCGAAAAATGCGGCGTTGAAGTAACCCTGTCCTCGGTCAGAAGGGAACGGATGGGACATATCGAGTTGAACTCAAAAGTAGCGCATATCTGGTTTTTTAAAGGCGTGCCTTCGCGGATCGCGGTGCTGCTGGAAATCACCGGCAAACAATTGGAACATATCGTCTATTTTGAAAATTATATCGTTATTGATAAAGGCAATGTGCCCAACCTGAAATTCAAACAAATCCTAACAGAGGAAGAATACCTGGATATGGTGGATAGGTATGGCGAAGATTCTTTCAGGGCCGGTATGGGCGCCGAAGCCATTTACGAACTGCTGAAAATGCTGGATGTAGAAAAAGAAGTCCAGGAATTAAAGTCGCGCTTAAACCTTGAACGCTCCATCCAGAAAAAGAAAAGCATGGCCCGGCGTTTAAAATTAATGGAAGACTTTGCCCATTCCGGGAACCATCCCGAGTGGATGATTTTGACCATTATACCCGTACTGCCTCCGGATTTAAGACCCCTGGTCCGGCTGGACGGCGGACGCTTTGCTTCTTCCGATCTGAATGATCTTTACCGCCGCGTTATTAACCGTAACAACCGCTTAAAAAGACTACTGGACCTCAAAGCCCCTGAATTGATTATCAAGAACGAAAAGAGAATGCTGCAAGAAGCCGTAGATGCACTCTTCGACAACCAGAAAAGAAATAAAAGCTATATGAGTTCCCAGAAGAGGCCGTTGAAATCCCTTTCCGACTCATTAAAAGGTAAACAGGGCCGGTTCCGGCAGAACTTATTGGGCAAACGCGTCGATTATTCCGGCCGCTCCGTTATCGTGGTAGATCCCAAGTTGAAATTGGACCAGTGCGGTATCCCCAAAAAGATGGCGTTGGAATTGTTCAAACCTTTCATATATAACAAGCTGGAGAAGAAAGGAGTGGTTACCACCCTGCGGGTGGCCCGCACCTGGGTGGAAGAGAATCGGGATGAAATCTGGGATGCCCTGGATGAAGTCATCCATGATCATACGGTTTTATTGAACCGCGCCCCAACCCTGCACCGGTTAGGTATCCAGGCTTTCAGGCCCCACCTGGTTGAAGGAAACTCCATAACCCTACATCCCCTGGTGTGCCCCGCTTTTAACGCTGATTTCGACGGCGACCAGATGGCGGTACATATTCCTTTATCGCTGGAAGCCCAGGCCGAAGCCCAGTTGTTGATGCTGTCCACCGGGAATATCTTAAACCCCTCTAACGGCAAACCCCTGGCGGTTCCTACACAGGATATGATCCTGGGATTTTACTATCTTACCTTTACTAAAAAAGGCTTGAAAGGCGAGAACATGATTTTTGCCTCTATGAAAGATGTGATCCAGGCATTTGAAAAAGGGTTGGTGGATTTAAATTCCCAGATTCGCGTCCGCTACCTGGGCGAATTAAAAAATCTTGATACCTATATGTTGGATAACCAGGACATTGCCAACTGCCCGGTAACAGGAATAAAAAGGGAAGATAACCGGCTGCTGGTGACCACCCCCGGGCGGGTATTGTTTAATGAATTCCTTCCCAAGGGAGTACCTTTTATTAATGGGTTGATAAAGAAAAAGGGTATCCAGAACCTGGTTTATTATATATATTTGAAGTTCGGGTTCAAAGAGACGGTCGAGACCCTGGACAAGTTAAAAGAGGGCGGCTTCGAGTACGCCACCCGGGCTGGTTTCACCATTAGTATTTCAGATCTATTGATCCCACCGGAAAAAGAAAAGATCATCCAGGAGACTGAAAAGGAACTGGAATTGATCGAGCAAATCTATGCCGCCGGCGGTTTAAGCGCCGGTGAAAAGCATAATACCATTATCGATAAATGGAGCCGCGCCACCGACCAGATACGTGAAACCATGTTTGCCGGGATGAGGCGGATGAGTTATGAGGGCGATACCATTAACCCCATTTTTGTTATGTCCGATTCCGGCGCCAGGGGAAGTAAAGATCAGTTGAAACAGTTGGCCGGGATGAGGGGTTTGATGGCCAAGCCTTCCGGCGACATTCTTGAGACCCCCATTACAGCGAATTTTAAAGAAGGCCTCTCGGTGTTGCAGTACTTTATCTCCACTCATGGCGCCCGCAAAGGTCTGGCAGATACGGCGTTAAAAACCGCCGATGCCGGGTACTTGACCCGGAAACTGGTAGACGCCGCTATTGAAGTGATTGTCAAAGAGGAAGATTGCGGCACCATGAACGGCATCGAGGTCTCGGAAATCATTGAAAACGGGAAAGTCATCGAACCCTTGATTGAACGGATCATCGGCCGGTTCGCACGGGAAGATATCCATGACCCCGAGAATCCCAGTCGCATCATTGTCAAAGTCGGGCAAGAAATCGATGAAGTAAAAGGAAAAGAGATTGTCGATTCCGGTATTTTGAAAGTAAAGATACGGAGCGCACTGACGTGTGAGACCCGGGCTGGCGTTTGCCAGCTTTGCTATGGCCGTAATCTATCTACTGGTAAATTGATCGACCTGGGTGAAGCGGTGGGGATTATCGCGGCCCAGTCCATCGGCGAGCCCGGTACGCAGTTGACCATGAGGACCTTCCACATCGGCGGCGTTGCTTCCGGCGGTGAAGGCCAGACTATGTTACACGCCGGATTTGACGGTAGGATCGTATTAAAGGGACTGGAAATCATCGAGGATAAAGAAGGCAACAACATTGCCATGAACCGCACCGGCTCCATTCAAATCCTGGATTCCAAAAATCGTGAGAAAGCCATTTACCCGGTTACTTATGGTTCTAAAGTCATGGTTGCCAATGGGCAAATCGTGGAGAAAGGCACCCTGTTATTGGAATGGGACCCTTTTGCCAACGCCATATTAACCAAAGATGACGGCGTCGTCGAGTTAAAGGACCTGGAAGAAAATGTTTCCTTTGTCCAGGACCGTGATGAGACCACAGGAAAATTAACCACGATTATTATCGATATAAAGGATGAAAAATTAAGGGATGAGCTGCAGCCGCAGATCATCATTCGGGATTCCAAGACGCATAAAATCGTGCGCAGGTTCTATCTACCGGTAAATGCCCATTTGACGGTAAAAGATGCCGAGGAAGTTCATGCCGGGGCTGTCCTGGCTAAGATTCCTTCCGAATTTGCGAAAACAAAGGATATTACCGGCGGTCTTCCCAGGGTTACCGAATTGTTTGAAGCCCGTAAACCCCGGAACCCGGCAAAAATGGCGCAAATCGACGGTATCGTGGAATACGGTAAATTACTCAAAGGGTCTCGTAAATTGATTATTCGTCCTTTCGATAAGAACGCCAGGCCCGATGAGCATAATATCCCCAGGGGCGCATATATCATCGTAGGTGACGGCGACAAGATCACAGCCGGGACGCCTCTGATGGATGGTCCCCTGAACCCCATCGATATTCTCACTGTCCTGGGAGAGCACAAGTTGGCCCACTACCTCTTGAAAGAAGTCCAGGATGTGTACCGGTTACAGGGCGTCGCCATCAATGATAAACACATCGAAATTATCATCCGGCAGATGATTAAATGGCGACGGATCGAAGAAGTCGGCGATACTCGTTTTATTCCTGAACAAATCGTAGAAAAATGGGCCTTTGACGAAGAAAACAACAAGGTTATGGCCGAAGGCGGACGACCGGCAAAGGCAAAATCTCATCTATTGCCGATATCAAGGGCTGCGTTGGCTTATGACAGTTTTATTTCCGCCGCGGCTTTCCAGGAAACCACCCGGGTATTGACCGAAGCGGCTATTGCCGGTAAGGAAGACAAGTTAAACGGCATCAAAGAAAACGTCACCATGGGACGGCTAATACCGGCAGGGACCGGTTATGATTTTTACCGGAATTTCGAAATTGAGGAAGCAGAGGATTTCTTTAGAACGGCAAAATGAACGAAAAGATATTGGTAATCGACGATTCTCCCACTTTAAGAAAATTATTGCGCTTCTACCTTAAGAAAAGAGGGTATTCGGTGAATGAAGCGAATAATGGCGAAGCGGGCCTCCAGGCCATTGCCCGGGAAATGTTCGACTTAATTATCCTCGACATGAACATGCCCGTAAAGGGTGGCCTGGAGGTATTGGAAACGTTGAAAAAGGATAAGAAGTATTTCTCTATCCCGATTTTGATTTTGAGTGCGGATAAAGAAGAAGAGAGTAAAGCCGCGGGGATTGCTTTCGGCGCTTCTTATTACCTTACCAAACCCTTTAAGCCGGAAGAAGTGATCGCCCGGATCGAAGATATTTTAGCGGAAAGAAGAAAAAGTGTGAAGTAAAACCAAAAATAAATCCGAAAGCCCGCGCCATGGGCTTAATACCTGGATTCTCTTCCCATTAGCAGTGACATGGCTTCAGCACGGGTAGCATCCGTGTTGCAAAATATTCCCCGGATGGCTGAAGTTACAGTGAGAGAACCCGGCTTCTTAGCGCCCCTCATGCTCATACAAAGATGTTCCGCTTTAATTACCACCATAACTCCCAGGGGAGACATGGCTTTGACCAGGTAATCGGCGATTTGTTTGGTTAACCGTTCCTGGATTTGCAGCCGTTTGGCCAGGATATCCACCAGGTTGGCAATGGTATTGAGCCCCATGATTTTGCCTTCCTGTGGTATATACGCGATGCTGGCCGTCCCTGAAAAGGGCAGCAAATGATGCTCACACATGGAATAAATAGGAATATCTTTAAGTATCACCATTTCCTCATGTCTTTCTTCCGTAAGCGCCCTCAGGCATTCGTCCGGGTTATGGTGGGTCCCGGAAAGTACTTCCATGAACATTTCGGCGGCCCGCCGCGGGGTCTGGGTCAGCCTTTCGGATTGGGGGTTTTCTCCTAATCCTTCCAGGATTAAGCGCACCCCTTTCTCTATTTTTTTCGCATTCATTTTACCGCTGCTTTTCGATTGCATGATGTCTTTCCTTTTTTTGTTATCGTTTTGTTTATTTTTCATGGTTTATTTCTCATCATACTGGTTTATACTCCAAATCCCTGTTTCAGTCAAGGGGTTTCTTCCATCTCTGCCCCTCGCCATTAACCATTAACCATTAACAATTAATAATTGACAATTAACCATTATCTCTTTTCGGTTTTGTATTTCCTTAAAGGGTATCGGGCAAACACCTTAGCAACTTCAAGTGTTCTTGATTCTTCCAAGAAACTCATTGGAAAACCTTTATGGGTAAGGTTTTACCTGGAGAAGGGCTTGATTAGACCAAGCCCCTACATTGGATTAAATTATTGAAATTGGAAAGGAGAAAAGATGCCGGGGAAAAATATCCCCCCCCGTCATAAGCAGGGGGAAAAATATTGACTGTCCCCAAATGTTCTTTTATAAAAGGGTTCCTGGGATTTTCTATCTATAACATGTTTTTCAAACTTTCCATGATTTCCCGATCCACCTCTGCCCCCCTCTCTATAAGGATTGTGAAATCGTGTGCCAATTGTTTTATTTTTTCTTTAAATACTTCAGAACTATCTTCTTTTTCCGCTGTGTTTTCTATACCTACATAACGAGAGGGCGTCAGTAGATAGTCTTGATTGATAATTTCCCTTATTTGAACGGATTTGCAAAAGCCGGGTATATCTTTATATTGG
>JAUPLE010000974.1 GCA_030837085.1 Acidobacteriota bacterium
ATACTTGCCCTTCTTGATACTACAAGTACAATTGAAGATATGGACCTCCCAGGTCTAAAACTACATGAATTGAAGGGAAACCGGAAAGAAACCTGGTCTGTCACTGTCAGCGGCAATTGGCGTGTTACTTTCCAAATCGATAAAGGCGATGTCTATAACGTCGACTATGAAGACTATCACTAAAAGGAGGCGATAATGAGTATGTACAATCCACCTCATCCCGGGGAAATCATCCGGGAATTTTGTGTAGAAGCATTGGAGTTAACAGTTACGGATGCAGCAAATGCCCTGGGAGTGAGCATCGGAACCTTTTCAAAATTGCTCAACGGACAGTCGGGAATCAGCCCGGAAATGGCGCTGCGTCTATCGAAAGTATTTGGTCGCACTCCCGAAGCCTGGCTCAAACTCCAGTTTCAATATGATTTGTGGAAAACAGATCAAAGACTGGATTTAAGAAATCTAAGACGAATTAAAGCTGCATAATAAGGGTTTGATTTATCAAACCTTTTCCGAAATGCGGATATTGACCCGTTTATCTTTTCGATGAGTCGCCTTTGCATATTCGACATGACGTTCGATCTCTTTATCCATGTCCCTGACTTTTTTCCATTCGCCCTTTTCAAAGGAACTCAATAAATCTTTTTCTTCCTCATCTAATTCATTCTTCGCATTATTCCAGTTGTGATACTTCATGATTTAAATATAAATGAATGTGTGCTTTTTGTCAACACGCCAGCCAGACAAAAAATACATCCAGGAACGAAAATGAACTCGCGCCATTTCCTCAAAATGAAGGAAGAGAGGAATGGAGGAAGCGAGGAAGAGTGGAGAAAGAAGAAAAAAACTTGGTGACTTGGTGACTTGGTGGCAAAGTTTTTGAAGAGAGGAATAGCGGAAGAAGGGGCGTCCTTCGGACAACGTTTAAACGCCCGCGGCGAAGCTCACCTGCCCCGCTTTTTTAAACGAAGTTTAATACCCCTTTGACAATTTTCGCCGCCGGGATTATAATAAATATATGGAAAACAAAAACAAAACAAAAGACATTCTTCTTCAATCCATCCGCGAAGGCTATAACCTACCCGAAGCTTATTTCAAAGTCGAAGTCGAGAAAGCCAGGTCAAAAAAGGATATCATTACCGTTCTAAACCTGGAACAACTGACCGGCGCACGATTGAAAAATTTTTATGTAGACACCGACCCCGTCCGCGACGCCGATACCATCTCTTCCCTCCAACTGCTGCTGGCAAATCCCCTTACCCCCTATACAAAATGCCTATTTTCAGGCTTCTCCGGTTCGGGGAAAACCACGGAATTGATTAAACTCTTCTTTGAAATGCAAAAACGGGCCAATGTGATTATCTTCTCCGCCTGGAACCGGCTTAAACTCTCCGATATTACCTTTGAATCCATTCTCTTTGAAATCCTGGAAGATGTGTTTAATTTTATATATACCAATAACCTGGTGGATGAATCGGATGCATTACTTCAAGATATCAAAACGAAAATATTAAAATGGTGCTCCGAAACCCGGATTATTTCAGAGGAAAACAAAACGCAATGCCAATCGCGCGAAAAAGGGATCGAGTTCCTAAAATACATATTTTTCGAGGCCAAAAGCGCGAAAAGCACTTCAACCTCCAACCGGTACGAATCCACCCGGCTCGAAGAACACAAAATTAATGATTTGATTTTCGAGTGCAATAAAATATTCGATTATATTAGGAATAAAACAGGAAAAGAAACCTTAATCATCATCGATGACCTGGAGAAAGTACCATTTACGAAAGCCCGGGATATTTACGTCCAGAATTCCGCTTATATCCGTGAATTCCGCTGTAAAATGGTGCTGACTATCCCGGTGGAACTGATTTTTCATTCGGACTTTGCCATTATCCAGAATGTATTCGGGGACGCGGAAGTCTTACCGATGATTAAAATCAAAGACAAATACGGCAAACCCTACAAACCCGGTATCGAATGCTTAAAAGAAATTTTGGAACGCCGCATCGATCTATCGCTTTTTCAAGAAAAATGCTACCTGGATGCGATAACCTATTCCGGGGGAGCCATCAGGGAATTGTTTAGAATCATTCAACGGGCCGCCCTGATTGAAAAATCCGCTGAAATCTCCACTGTATCAATGCAAAAATCAATCAGTTACCACAAAGATATTTTCTCTTCCAGGATACAAGAACACAACGCCGAAATCAAGATAAAATTCGAAGAGTACCTGGAGATTTTATTCGATATTTATAATGGGAATAAAATCGCGCCGCCGAAAACGCCGGCCCTTTTGGATTTACTCCGAACCAGGTCTGTGATGAAATTCAACGGTGAAGGCTTTTATGATACCCACCCACTGCTTGACGATTTTATAAAAGCCTACCAGGAAATAGCGAAAAAGAAAGGAAATGGAAAACCAGGAGAATAATCAGCCTCCGATCTTTTTTAATAACGCGCATAACCAGGAGAATTTCGAAATATTTTATTCTTTATTATCCCAGGGAGGGAATGGTTTTTGCCTTTGCCAGGCTTTGCCCCCGGAACAAAAAAAGATATTGGCATACTTTAAAACCAGCCCTATGTCTAACCGTATCCATATGCTCGACATGGCTGCGCCGTTATCCGGGCCGATGGAACTGCAGCATTCCATTCTTGACGCAGTCGATACCTTCGGTTCCAGCCGGGATATCTTTTTTATTTACAACTTCGAAGAATGCATCGCTTTATTAAAAACCGATGCGCAGGATTTTTTCCAGAAGCTCAATCCTATCCGGGACTTTTTTTCCCGGTTCCAGGTATTATTTGTTTTCTTTATGACCGAATACCTTGTCAAAGAGATGATCCGGAATGCGTTTGACTTCTATGATTGGATGAAATTTATTTTTGATTTTCAACAGGAGACTCAAGAGTTACCGTTTCTAAGTACCGGCATGGCAATGGAGTCGAAAAGAATCTATTCGGATATCGATGAAAAGATTAAATACCTGGAAGGCTCGTTAAGCCGGTTAACGGACGAAAAAGCACGGTCTTTACAGTTAATGGAGTTGGGAGAACTTTACGTTCAGGGGGCCCAATATGATGAGGCGCTCAGTCATTATAAAGACGCGGTAGAGATTTGTTCCCGGATTGGGGATAAAGAGGGGATAAGCTCCGGTATATTTAAAATGGCCTCAATTTATGGGACGAAAGGAAATTATGCGGAAGCAATATCGCTTTTTGAGCAGTCGTTAAAAATAAATGAATTGTTGGGCAACCGGCCGGGGGTGGCGTTATCGCTAAACAAAATTGGCGAAGTTCATTTCCGGAAAGGTGATTATAACGCGGCATTAGGGTATTATGAGCAGGCGCTGGCCATCGATGAAAAGGTGTATGGCCCGGAGCATCCCACTGTCGCGATTCGCTTGAATAACCTGGGCTCAGCGTATGATGCTCTTGGCGAAAAAGAGAAAGCCATCGGCTATTATGAGCAGGCGCTGGCCATTGTTAGAAAGGCATATGGAGAACAGCATCCGCATGTTGCAGGTTTCTTGAATAACCTTGGATTAGCGTATGCTAATCTTGGCGAAAAAGAGAAAGCCATCGGGTATTATGAGCAGGCGCTGGCCATCGATGAAAAGGTGTATGGCCAAGAGCATCCTAAAATCGCGATTCGCTTGAATAACCTGGGATTGGCGTATGATGGTCTTGGAGAAAAAGAGAAAGCCATCGGTTATTTTGAGCAGGCGCTGGCCATTGTAAGAAAAGCCTATGGAGAACAGCATCCGCATGTTGCAGGTTCCTTGAAT